>DEBL01000028.1:21679-26311 GCA_002348535.1 Deltaproteobacteria bacterium UBA2957
GCGTCCGCATCCGCATCGGCGTCGGCGTCCGCATCCGCGTCGGCATCCGCATCGGCGTCGGCGTCGGCGTCGGCATCTCCATCCGTCTCCACATCGACAAAATCGTCGCAGACGTCACCGATGCCATCCTCATCCAAATCAACCTGGTCGGGGTTCGCTTCGAACTCACAGTTGTCGTCATCATCGACAACTCCGTCATCATCATCATCGTGCTGGTAGACGGTAAGCCCGCCAAACCACGTCCACGAGTCCCCGCTCAACCCTCCAGCATCGTAAGCATACATTCCCGCGGTACCGCGCCCCAAACTGGGAACGCCATCCTCATCGAGATCCCAATCCGGATCCGTCCAATCCACGTCCGACGCATCGTCGGTCGTGCTCTCCCAGAGTTTCGCCCACACTGACCCATCATTGTGACCGGCCTGCACATACACAGTGGTCTCACCTCGAACCCGGCGGCTGACGCTATCCAGCAGGGTGGGCTCCCCATCGCGGACTTCCAGCAGGCCTACCATGGTTCCAAATCCGTAGGGATTGCTCTCGCCACCGGACGCCCCGGGAGCGTCAATGGCTCCGATTGCAACCACAGCGAAATAGTTGTCTTCATCCTGCAGGTTAAACACAAACCCCATTGTGTCGTTGTCTTCGGTGGTCATCCATCCCGACAAATACATGTCTTTCGCGTCGATCGCCGAGTTGGTGAACCAGTTGTTCACTGCCTCAGGATCATCGCCTTCATTGTCATCGGTTGCTGACGCTACGTAATACTCGTTGGCGTACCACTCGTCCGCTGAGTACCCCGACGACCATCCATCTACGCCAGCCATATAGGTGGTTGCCGGGTATTCTGGGTAATCGAAGGTCTCAACCCACGATGCCGCAGTGGCCATTCCTGAAATCATTAACAACGTCAGCATGCTCGCCTCCCGGCCGACAGTATAGGCGCTGAGAGCGTTGGTCTGCTGGTGAAATCTTTGTTCGCCTCAGCTTTCGCCTTTGTTCACCTTCGGCGCCATCATCTTCGAGGCCAATTGCCCGGTAAGACCAACCCCGAGCAAGCCGACGATCGCCGCAGGCAACACCGCCATACCCACCCCTTGATAGGTGTCCAATGGGGTCACCCCATCCCGAAGGAAAACGCCGTACATCGTCAGCAATCCAACGTTTCCTGCGAACTCAGTAACCCCATACTTGCCTTCGATGATGATTCCCAGAACGCTAATCACCAGCGCAACGATCCAAAGCAGGTAGGCGGCCGGAGGCGCCTTGACCACCTCAAGAAACAACACCTGAGCGGCGGCACCTTTCCAGTTGGTCACGCGGCCCTCGAGTGTTCCACCGGCGCCTTTGATATCGTGTCGATCCTGCAGGTCTTCGCCAAGTCCACCCGAGCGACGCTTACCGAGCTCGCGTACTGATGAGTTGCCCGCATCCACGTCGACCTCAACTTCGTTGGACCCCGAGTCTCGACGAATCGTGCCCGTTACGCGGTGTTCCTTACCGCCCATCTCATACCGCAGCGTGTATGCCGTGTTGTCCGTATTTTGGTCCTCATCCTCGGGACCAAGCAAGGCCGTAACCATCAAGGCGTACTCTCCTTCAGCTGGAATATCGAGCTTGAAGGTGTCTTTCTGAGCGCGAACCTCGGCTTTGTCGAAGATTTCTCCGGGGTTGAGAACGGTGTACGCCATGTAGCTTGGCATGGCACTCGCCAACAGAATGATCGGCCAAACAATCCAAGGCACTTTTGGCAGATCGAGCAATCGCCGTACAGTGGAGAAAAAGATGAGAATGATGATTGCAGCAACCACACCGGTGCTCAGCAGATCGTTGACTTCCATACCAGCCTCGCGCAATAGAAACCCCGACTAACCAGTCCCACTGGATGGGTCTCTCGCGACGTCGCATTTACGCCCGTGTTCCTGCGGCTCAAGCCTTCCCACAGCGGTCCAGACCATCGTTCACTTTCGAACCGCGTAGCTGAACCGGCTCCGACCAATTCGGATTTCGTCGCCATCCTCGAGGGTGCACGCATGGATCGATTGTCCGTTCACGGTGACGGTTCGCCTTCCCGTTCGGTTGAGCACATGGTTGCGGCCATTCCACGTAATGGTGGCTTCTCGATCGGAGGCGAAGAGCATTTTGATGAGAATATCGGCCCCCGACCGCCCAAAGGTCCACACCCCGTCCTCGAGCTCAATCTCGTCTGAATCATCAACCACTAAAACACCGCCCTCAAGGTGAATTCGAGCCTCGAGCAATCGCTTCATGGCTTTGGTGGACAACTGCGCAGTGGCGTCATCAAACACATCCGTTCCCACCGTGTGCCAGCGCGGCAGATTGTGGATGTTCAGCTTCTGAAAACGCCGGGGCACCTCGCCCTCGATGTAAATCAACTCAAAATGACCCAGTCGAATCAAGTCGCCGCTGATCAGTTTGTGGTCCGTCGTGATTCGCGTCCCATTCACATAGACACCATTGTTGCTCTGGAGGTCGTTGATGACGTAGCCGCCGTTGCTCCAGTTCAGCTGGGCGTGCGCCCGACTCACCGAGGCATGCGCGAGTTGCAGGTCGCGCCCTCGCTCCCGCCCGATGGTGACGTCTTCGCCATACAGTTCAAACACGCGCTGCTGGCCATCTACGGTTTGAACAATGAGCATCTGCATCGGTTCCACCAGCCTAACAGATTCCGCCTCGCCCATGACCACCGTCAAAATGATGGCGTTCCTCAGGTCAAACGTGGTTCAATCCGATCACCCACGAACGCGAGATACCCATGAACCGTCGATCCATTCTGCTGACCGCCATTCTCTGGATGCTGAGCGCACCCGCCATCGCACAGGATGCGGACGAACCGCCACAACCGGACTCAGAAACCGGCGACACCGAGCCGGACGGTGCACCGGAAGGGGACGACCCTCCCTCATCGCTCCCCGAGGGCAGCGCGCCAGAGCAACTCCCAACCCTCTCGCGCGCTCAGCACCGCTGGCTGGAGCCAAAACGAAGTCGTTTGCCGAGTGTAGCGCACGGCCAGACCGATTTTTCGGCCTACACACTGGAGTGGGGCGAGACAAAGATCGGCGCTGCGTCCGTTACATTGGGCGCACTGCCGCGAACCCAAATCGGAACCGTACCCGCGCTCAATTTCCTGGGCATTTACAACGGACACATCAAGGTGAACGCCGTTCGGGTCGGCCCCTACGCGGTGGGTGTGGGCGCCAATCTCTACCGTCTTCAGATCGGCGATTTTGTGGGCGCTCACAAGGGTGCATCGTTGATCCAGTCGGTTCAGATCATGAAACCTTGGGGCGTTCACGTCGGGGTACGATTTTCCGATGTTCAATCCAGCGGCATTCCCGACGTGGCCCAGTTGCCCAGTGTTCTCACTGGAAACACCGACCCAGAGCAGGTGCAAGAGCGCCTCGAGGGCACAGAAGAGTCTTGGCGTTTTCACGGGCAGACCGTTTCGATGAATGTGGCCACCGATATCCGATTCAACCGGCGTGACAGCCTTCTGCTGCAAGCCAGTGCAACGGTGCTGGCTCGGCTTGTCGAGCGGGGGTTTGAAGCCCCACCCATCCTCGGGCTGGACGAGACATTCAACTTAGAGACGGGTTCCACTTCGCCGATTGCCGAGACCTACATCGCAAGCGCCTCTTGGCAGTTTTCATGGCGACGCATTGATCTCCGTGTGGGCGCTGGGATCTCGAATGTACCGGGCGCATGGATACTTCAGTCTACGGACCTTAGCTATCGGTTCGGCGGCAAGACACGCTCATCCGAGCGGCGAATGAAACGCACGTGGAAACGAAACAAGTCTGATACCCGGAGCCGCTAAGGGGAGTCAATCACCAAGGTGACTGGACCGTCATTAACGAGTTCGACATCCATATTGGCGCCAAACGACCCGAAGGCGATGGACTCCACGCCCGCGTCTCGAAGTTGGTCACCGAATCGCTCGTATGCTGGCTCCGCGATGTCCGGCGGTGCCGCGCGAATGAAACTCGGACGACGCCCTTTTCGGCAATCTCCGTACAGGGTGAACTGAGACACGAGCAACACCGCTCCACCCGAGTCGACCAGCGACACATTCATCTTGCCGTCTGCGTCAGGAAAGATTCGGAGGTTTGCTATCTTCCCGGCCAACCATGTGCCGTCATCCACGGTGTCGCCTTCGCTGACGCCCAACAAAACGAGCAATCCGTAACCAATGGAGCCGACGACAGAACCGTCTACGGTGACTTGGGCTGATTTGACCCGCTGAATCACGGCCCTCATGCGACCCTACCCCCTTCCAAGAATTCGACCCCATGAAGCGAGCAGCATGGCGGCAGTTGCTGTCAGCGTCAACGCACACATCAGGGCCAGGACCAATCGCATCCGCACGGGGTTCGGCGAGGCGGGGATCACCCGATTGGACACCACCATGGCCATCACGGCCCCACCAACGAGCCCACCGAGATGCCCGAGGTTGTCGATAAACGGAATGACCACACCGATCGCGAGATTCAGGCCCACCCACGGCAACAGTTTACGCCGGAACATATCGCCAATGTGCGGCGGCAGGACCAGGCGATACCGATAGCCAAACACAATGCATGCACCCATCAGCCCGAAGATGCTTCCACTGGC
>DEBL01000153.1:0-1377 GCA_002348535.1 Deltaproteobacteria bacterium UBA2957
GGTTGTGCCTCTCACAGCGGGGCAAGTGGATGACGTCACATGGTGGGTGTCGGGCCTGATGGTCGCATTGGGGTTTGCAATAACGGTCATTGACATTGCAGCGCCATGGTTGGCGAAGCTGTTTGAAGGCACCATTGGGCAGAGCAGCCGGCCGGCCGCGCTCGGGTCCGTAGTGGGCCTCTTCGGAGGCATCGTGCTGAGCATTGCATCGGGCTGCTTTGGAGTCGCCGTTCCTGTGTTGGTCGCGCTTCCGATACCCCTGATTCTGGTGACGCCATTCTTGGGTGCATTGGCCGGGGAGAGCACCGTCTCCGGCCCACCCGGTGAAACGCCGCAAGAGCGAAACCGCCGGATTCTACGCTCAGCGCTTGTCCAGTGGCTCGGCCTGCTCACGACAATGGTTCTAAAGGTCGTTTACTGTCTATTGGTGATTCCCGTTGGGATCTGGTTGATCGTTCGAAACGCGACTTGAATCTCGCATACAAGTTTTTGCCGGGCTATTCTGAAATGAGCGCGCAGCGAGAAGGCTCTGGATTCAATGGGCGACGACGAACAGCATAAAGGAATCGGTGCCACCATCAAGGGATGGTTCAGTCCGGATCCGTCGGTGGATGAGGGCGCGGAGATTGTCCCGTTTGAGGTTGGTCCCGACGAGGACACAGACGCGAGAGATCTGTTCTTCGTCGATCCTGATTGGCCGGTGGTCGAAGGACGCTGGGCCAATGGCCGAAATGCATCGGATGTCGATGCGGAGTCCGTACGGTCTCGGTCGATGGGTGAGGTCTCGAGACTGCGTGGTGACGTGCAGACCGCTGAGGACCGTAGATTTCTGGCTCGACTGTACGAACAGCTTGGGGATCGAAACTTTGGACTGCCTGACTTTCCGGAAACCCCACTGCGCCTCGAGCACCTGCTTAATGAGGAGGAGCCCAATTACCAGCAGGTGATGCGATGCATCGAGTCTGACCCGAAGCTGGTGGGTCGCGTGTGGCAACGTGCTCGCTCCGCTCGCTTTCCAGCCGCACCATCGAGCCTTGATATTGCTGTGAGTCGGATTGGGATGGTCGAAGTGTGGAAACTCAGCATTGAGACCGCACTGGACTCGTTGGAGATACGGGCTGGGGTGTTCAAGGACTGGGCCGAAGACGTTCGTGTTCGGGGTGCACTGGTCGGAGAAGTAACCGCCGGTATGGCCGGCCAGCACCGAGGCCCTGCGTTCCTTGCGGGTCTTCTGCATGGGGTGGGGTCGTTGATTGTGTTGCAGGTGGCGAGCCAAGGTTCGCCCGAACTTGCTACCGTTCAGACTGTTATTGACCGCCATCACGCTGATTTTGCGGTTCTCGTCGCCGAGACTTGGCGGCTCGATCCGGAGATTGT
>DEBL01000153.1:1685-2071 GCA_002348535.1 Deltaproteobacteria bacterium UBA2957
GGCGGCTCGATCCGGAGATTGTTCCAGCCGTTGCATACCAATTTGACCCCGATGCCATTCATGCCGCGCCGCGGGACTTGCCCCGGTTGTTGTGTTTGGCGATGATCGCCGTTCACGGTGAATTGGATCGCCGGGCGCACAGAAACAGTCTGTTCATCCAAGCCATGGCTCGATTCACCCGATCGCGTGTGCTGGCAAGCAAAGCCATTAACCTTGCAGCAACGGCTGTTGATCGGATGGAGTCTGATGGTCTCCTTGGTTCGTAAGTAGATCAGAAATGCACATATATGATGCTTTTTGGCTTATGGTTTGTGCATTAAAGGCATTGTTGGTTCCGGGCTTTGGGGGCATGTTGAAGGGGTAATCACAACCGAGGTGCCCCATGA
>DEBL01000153.1:2487-2759 GCA_002348535.1 Deltaproteobacteria bacterium UBA2957
GTAAACCTGACCAATAAAACCAGTCAGGTGATCATTGCCCGTCAGGAGACACGCACAACGCTGACGTTGGCCAATGACTACGAGGGCGCAGCCCAAGAGTTCGCCATGCTGATTCCTGTTCCTGAAATTCTTGAAGAAGATGACATCAAAACGGTTCGACCCGAATTGTTCCAGCGTTTTGACGACTACACCGCACCGCGACTTGTTCGGTATGAGTGTGAAGATTTCAGTTGGGATGAACAGATGGACGGGGATGCGGATGCGGATGCGGA
>DEBL01000316.1 GCA_002348535.1 Deltaproteobacteria bacterium UBA2957
TGCGGATGCGGACGCGGATGCCGACGACACGGGGGCACCGCCGCCGCCCAGCTGTTCGACCGAAGACTTGGTGTTTACGGCTGAGGTGCGAGACGCGAGTGGGAGTGCTCTGAGTGGTCCGATTGCCGAGGGCGGCGAGATCTACGGCACAGGAGTGGTGACCAACCCGTGTGCCGAAGACCTCTCGTTCATGAGCACCGATGGGTGCTTGGTGGACTCCATTTCCTACTCAGGGGCGACCATTGAAGGCGGGTTCGTTGCACCCATGTGCACCATGGCCATCACAGAATTTTCGGTCCCTGCCGGCGATTCGATAGAAGAGTCGTATGCACTCGGTCGTCTTGATCCCGATTCATACACGATGACGGTCAGTTTCGGTGGCGCCACAGAAGCCTCAACCGAGTTCACCGTGGCGGCGGATGGCGCGGCAGCGGTCCCCGACTTCTCGCTGCCCGATGTAAACCCCAACTCGCCGTCTTACGAAGACAGCATCTCGCCCCGGGACCTGATGGGTCAGGTGGCGGGGTGGTATTTCATCAAAGCCACCTGAGGCGGTTGCCGCGCCCAGTTTGGGCGCCTCGCTGAGATGCAAGAGGAGTTTGATGCAGCCGGTCTGAACATTGAAATCCGGGCCATCAATAAGATTGCAGCAGAGTCCGGCATTTTATCGTTGAGTTCCTCGATGGACCTTCCCGTTGTCCAAGACACCGATGAGCGCGGTGTGTGGTCTGCTTGGGACGCGGAGTGGCGAGACGTGTACCTGTTGAATGCGGCCAATGAACACGTGGGAACGTACAACCTGCGGGAGCACGACATTCGCGATGACGAGGACTACGCAGAGCTGAAGGGCATGCTGGAAGCACTGGTCGAGGATTAAGGGCACGTGGGCCCGCGAGGGTTAAGCAGGGTCCATGTCTGATGAAGCCCACACTCGTTTGTCCGCCGAACTCAACGCCTTTGTCGAAAACCTCGCCGACGAGACCGTGACCATCGGGGCGGTCTTGGATGCCATTGCAGACCGCGGTTTCGGCCTGATCTTGTTGGTTCTGGCGCTGCCTGCTGCGCTCCCGCTTCCGGCACCGGGATACGCGACGCCGTTTGGCATCATGATGGGCATGTTGGCCATTCAGATGATTCGCGGGCGACCCACACCGTGGTTGCCTGAGCGAGTCCGCGCACGAACGGTCACGAAATCAAAACTGGCGTGGACCGTTCGCAACGCAGGCGTGCCCTTGCGGTTTGTCGAGTGGATCATCCGACCGCGCCTGAGTGGGCTCGCCCGCAACCGAGGGTTCTTGGCCTTGGTGGGTGTGATCGTGTTGCTCATGTCCATCAGCATGTCCATGCCCATTCCATTGACCAACACCGCACCGAGCTTTGTCATTTTTGTCCTTGCTGCAGGAATTTTAGAAGAAGACGGTCTCGTTCTGCTCGGTGGGCTTGTGCTGGCTCCCGTCGCTGCTGGCATCGCGGCAGTCGCCGTTTATTACGCGTGGACGCTCGGTCTCGACGCGGTTGAGTCGCAATCCTGGCCCTTCATTAAAGGTTTACTGGGGCTCAGTTGAGCAACCGCTTTTACGGGTACCAAGAAGACCGAACTTTCGCCTTGACTGCAGGCTGAAACAATGGGTCACTAAGGGAGTGGTGACCCCTGTTTACGAACATCTGAAGTCGGTTTCTTCGGGCCCGCTCTCCGAGTCGCTGTCATTCGTGCTGAGTCACGAGACGGGGATGAGCTCAGCTGGGTTTCCGTTCCTGGCGGAAGAGGCGTACTGCCGCCTTCGGGACCGCGTTCCTCAATTGCTGGGGTGGGGAACGCAGGCATGGGATGCGATGGAGGATCTGTGTGCCCAGCTTGATGGTCTCGATGAATCGCAACGCCATCACGTCCTCCAGAGTCGGCGGGTGGTTCAGCAAGTGCTTCGAACCGCAGCGATTACCGGACCCCCTGCGCTGTGGCTTTTGCGCCATGTGGTTGGGTCGGTCGCGCGACTGGGGATTACCCGCCACCTGTTGAGTGATCGACCCGTACTCCCTTCCGAGACTGGGTTTGAGCCCAATGAGATCGACACCGATCTCAGCTTCTTGACCGTCATGGGGCTGGTTGAACGACGCGTCGAAGGCTTTGTGCTCTCGGCGCGACCGGGAGCACGGGGTGTCTTCGAGGCCTTGGGTCCGCTTCCTGAAGATGAACCCGTCGATGCGGCGCTTCAGTGGGCAAAGGTGTGCGGTGGGGGCGAGGTGGCCGATGCTGACCGAAATCGACTGCTCCTGCTCGCTCGGGGTGCGTGTCCCCGCCCAGACTGCCACCAAACGGACTGGTACCCCTCGGTCGATGAAATCGCGCTTGGGTACCGCTTGCTGCCGTTGATTGTGGGGATGGCATCCGCCGGCACCACGAACGATTGTCTGAAACAAACAAGCATCGCGCCCATTGATTTAGTGCCCGATGATGCGGAGTTGGGGTCGGCTGCCCTGCAGCTGTTGCACGCATCTGGAGTGGTCCGTCCCGTCCCCGGGTTGGCCGAGTGTGTCGCAACGCCATTGGGTCGACGATTGTTGGAGCGGGGCCCGGGACCATTCGGCATCATCGAGGCGTATCAACCCTACATGGCGAAGCTAAGCACCATTGCGCGGGACGGTCGCGGTGCGGTTCACCTGACGCGGTCGAGCAACATCGCAGCCAGCCAGCGGGCCAACCGGGACAGCTTTCGAAAAGCCAACGACGCCCTCGATCGCTATTGTCGAGACACGGGATTTCAGTACACCGTGTTTATCGAGCACGCCTTGGGGCGTGGCGAAGCCACACGTCAACGCTTTGTGCGCTCGGGTGACCGAGCCATTCAATACGTTGGTGCCGATTTAGAGGACGCGGCAATTGATGCGGCCATTGCGGAACGCGATGCGGGTGCGTTGCCGGCCGAGATGGTGTTTGTTCGCGGTGCAGACATTGGCAATGCGGAGATTCTGTTGTCGGCTCTTCGGGCAGCGAACATCGACCCGCGCGGGGCCGTGATGATGGTGGGGAACGGCTTCCATGAGGTCCGCGATGCCCACGACGCGAGAATTATCGATGTGTTTCGCGCCTACGCCAGTGCGGGCATTGTCCTCTTTTTCACTGAAGAAACTGCTTTGTCGATTGCGGATCAACAGGCCACGGCATGGAACACCTACCATCCGGCGTTTCGCTATGTGCATGAGAAATCAGGACAGGGACTGCGGCCGAGCGTGAATCGAGTGACGGCGCCCAATGATCCGCTTCCGATGAGTTGGACTGCCGCAGCCGAAGCGGGCGGCTATCGGCGCTTGGATGCCTACTGCACTCCCGGTCGCACCATCTATCCATGCCCCCCACCCGATGGGCACAACCCGAGCACCTACGTCAACTACGTGTTCGCCCCAGCGTCTTAGGCGTCTAGGGTGCCGGCCAGCGTTGGGTGGGATGGACGCCCATCGGAACAATCAAGCGGTAGACCTCGTTGGGCCACGGTGCCACCGCAAGATCCGATTCTCGAGTCGGGTACTTCGGAAACAGCAGCGCACCATCGCGCGGCGCGATCATGGGCGGTGTGCCCTCAGCGTGCAAGGGTTCGCCGGCTTCCACCTTCTGGAAGTTCACGAGACCGGACCGCAGCATTTTTGCGGGCGTGTCAAACGGTTCAGCATACACCGTTGTCATAAACTGAAAGTCTGGTTGGGAACTCGCGAGGGTCTCGATGGGCGCACCAGCGCTCACCGCATCCGCGACGCGGAGCGCATTGCACATGGCTGTCCAACACAGGTCCTCGGCATCGGCAGAGAACCCCTTTTCGGACAACTCGAGGGTCATGCCGGGACGTCCGCGGTCGCACACGTACTCGTCTGTGCACTTGGTGCCCGAGCTGAACTGAGTCGTGGGGTTTCGTGTGACCCAAAGGGGCGTCGCCTGAGTGGCCCGAGCCCAGTGCCACGCCTGAGGATTCCAAGCAGAAATGTAGAACGGGTATGCGGTGTCGAGGATGGTCTGATGAAAGTCGATGAGCACATCGGCTGCGTCCAATATGGGCATCAGTTCTTGGGCTCGTCGCGCTTCGTGGGTGTCTCCGCTGGAGGGGAGAAATGCACGGTTCAGATCCGCTTCGAGGTACCGGCGGTTTTCGAGTGCCGCCTCCGGGTTTCCGATGAATACGGTCACTTTGCCTCCAAAGGTGACCGCACCGGAACGCAACGCGGCGATGAGACGCAACGCAGCAGGCAGTGAGCCGAACTCGTTTCCGTGAACCATGCATCCAAAGGCAACATGCAGACCGTGGTGCTTGCCGTCATGCTGATGAACCCACCCGTAGTTGAACGGGCCCGGCGATGCGGATTGCTGAAATTCGTCGAGGAGGTCTGTCAGGCGACGACGGGTTTCGGATTCGAAAGCATCGTTCATTCAACTGGCGTATCATCTGGACGCGGACCCGGTTAGGGACCGCCGACGAGAAGGTGATTTAAGATGCGATTTGCATTGATCATAAGCATTGGGTCGGGTTGTGCATACATTACCGACAGTGAATACGACGAGCGGGTCAACCCGCGAGAATCGGTGGCCGCGGTCGGCTGCGAGGATCCCACGCTGTATTGGGTCGATGCCGATGGTGACGGCTACGGGGACCCGGAACAGGGCACCGAGAACTGCGAACCCATCGATGGGCTTGTCGACAACGACTTCGACTGCGACGACTCCGACGCGTCAATCACCGTTGCACGCGTGCTATATTTGGACGAAGATGGGGATGGATACGGCGATCCAGCCACGGGCCGGTACACCTGCATTACCCCCGATGGCCTCACCGGAACCGCCGGCGACTGCGATGACACCAACATCGATGTGAACCCGTCAATGGCGGAAGACTGCGCCACAGATGTGGACGATGACTGCTCGGGCGGGTCCAACGATGAGAACGCAGAAGGATGCGTCGACACCTACGCTGATGCGGATGGCGACGGGTACGGCGGTGGTGATGCAGTCTGCCTGTGCGAGGTGACGGAGGACCGACCCACAACCGAGGCACTCGATTGCGACGATTCACGCGACGATGTCAATCCGACCGTGGAAGAGGTCTGCAGCGATGGCGTGGACAACAACTGCGACGGGGTTGCTCCTGGGTGTGGGTTGGCAACCACCATAGACCCCGAGACTGCCTTCTTGCGGATCGATGGTGATGTGGTTCCTGCGGCGTTGGGCGCTGCCCTAAATCGAGAGGCCGACATCACAGGGGATGGCCTGCGGGACCTCCTGATCGGGGCCCACAAGGCAAGCCGCATCGTGGTGATCTCGGGGTCGCCCACCGATGCAGATTCTGCGCTGACGATTGGCGGTCCAGATGGCGACGATTACGGCCGGTCGATCGGCGTTGAGGACCTCGACGGCGATGGCGAACCAGACCTCATCGTTGGTGCGCCGCAGGCGTCATTTGCGGGTCGGGCTCGTGCGGGCCGAGTGGCCATTCACGCCGGACCCGTTTCGGCCGGTGCGACACTCGACGCCGGCGATGCAATCGTGGGTGGCCCGGTCGGGTACGCATACGCGGGTCGCAACGTGGCCACCGGAGCGGACATGACAGGCGACGGAATGCCGGAACTCTGGATCGGTGCGATCGACGCGAAGCGCAGCGGCGTCAAGGTGGGCATGGCTGCGCTCATCAGCGGAATGCCCGAATCGAGCTCCGTTGATTTGTCGGAATCGGACGCCGTGACGGCGCGATTCTACGGTGAAGCGGGCGGAGACAAGTTTGGCGTGGCCATGTTGTTGGGGGCGGATGTCAATGGCGATGGAATGCCCGAAGCATTCGTCGGCGCGCGCGCGGCGGGCGGCGGTACCGGGATGGTGTACGGCTTTGAGTCCGGTCCCGATCTCTCCGGTGACTTCTCGGCCACCGATGCGGCCATCGTCATCACGGGTGTTGGAGCAGGGGCCCGCACCGGCGAGACGATGGCGAACCCTGGGGACATCGATGGCGATGGACTGGATGACGTGGTGATTGGTGCACCGCAGCGGAACCTCGCGGGTTCCCGACGGGGTGCTGTTTACGTGGTCACCGAAGCCACCAGCGGGGTTGTCACCGAAATCGCGCACCTTGAAATCCAAAGTCAGACCGACCAAGGGCACTTCGGTTCAGCGGTGTCGGGGTCCGGTGACGTGGATGGATCCGGCTTGGGAATTGTGGTGGGCGCCCCCAACGCGGGCGCCGGCTCTGTGTACGTGTTTGGCGGTGGCCTGACGGGAATTGTGACCACCGACGACGCCCTCGGTTCGGTTGCCGGTTGGACGGAAGGAGACCGCATGGGCAGCGCGGTGCTGGGGGGAGTGGATTACAACGGCGACTTCTTACTGGACCTGATCGTGGGAGCAGAAGGGGCCGATGATGGGGCGGGTCGGACGGCCATTTTCGTTGGAGGTGGGCTGTGATTGCGTTCTTACTGACGATTGCGGTGGGAACCGCTTCGGGCCAAGGTCGATCGGGGTGTCCCGAGGCCATTTCCACAGCCACGCTGGCGCAGCACATCTCTCAGGCCGACATGGCCTTCTCAACGATGAACGAGGAAGACTTCCGCGCAGCACGGTGGACGGCTCAGCGCGCCATTCGGTGCCTCGGCGAGCCTGTGCAATCGGGCCAGGCAGCAGCGTATTACCGAATGGAAGCGCTCGGGAGCTTTCTCGACCAGAACCATGCGCAGACCGTGGGGTTCTTCAAGAGCATGCTGACGGTGGCGCCCAACTACATGCTGCCCGAGCCGATGGCGCCAGCGGATCACCCGCTGCGAATCGACTTTGAGGTTGCCCAAGGCACGATTTCACCGCCCGGAAAGCCCATCCGCAAAGCTGCAGATGGCGTGATTCGAATCGATGGACGTGTGGCCAACGAG
>DEBL01000147.1 GCA_002348535.1 Deltaproteobacteria bacterium UBA2957
ATCAAATGGTCGCCATGGAGTGGGACGAGGTTCATGTCTCGGTGGATGGGGACTCGGCGCGAATACACGACGCGCTGCGCGGCAAGCCCGGAGCGTTTCAGAGAACGGTTCAAAATGCATGTCGCCTGTCGGTTCTGAGGCGGCGCAGCGGTGCCCACACGCCTCGCCTTGCGCTCCACTTCGTGTTGACCAATGCAAACTACACGAGCCTCGAAGGCGTCGTTGAACTGGCGGCTGCAATGGGTGCCTTTCGGGTCGATTTCGACGCACTCATCGCCTACACACCGGAACAGCGAGCGCTCATGTTGTCGGAAGAGCAACGGCAAGCAGTACCTGAGATTGCTGCCCGCGCGCTCGACCGGGCACGTACCCTCGGAATCGCGACCACCCTCGAGCACTTTCTCAACCCAAGCTCCATCGACCGTGGCTCCAGTTCTGTCCCCGTTCCCGCCGAAGCCGGCCTAAAGGGCGCGCCGTGCCTGAAGGCTTGGCACTACCTCGTGGTCGCGGCCGACGGTCGCACCAGTCCGTGCTGTGTGTTGTCCGGGAGCGGCGGGAGTGTGGCGGAGGAGTCCCTCAAAAACGTCTGGGTCAATGATCCTTTTTTAGAGCAGGTCCGCGACGGAATGCTCGTCAAACAACCCCACTCGCGATGCACAGAGTGTTCGATGAACATTCTGGCTCACGAAGCCGAAATTCGCCGGCATTTGTAATATGTCCATTCACATCAACTTGGAACTCACGGACCACTGCAACATCAAATGCAAGATGTGCAGCCAGTCCATGCGGAAGGACGCCCACGGCGGCCCCAAGAAGTTTATGGATTGGGACACGTGGCGCACAAGCCTTCATGGCTTGGCTGGCCTTGAGGAGGACGTCCATCTGTGTCCCCACTGGTTGGGCGAGCCGACCATCCATCCGGAGTTCGACAAGTTTGTCGAGTACGCCTTCGGCATCAACATCGGGAACCGTCTGTTTCGCGAGTTCAAAGTCCACACCAACGGAGTGGTTCTTGGCGAAGACCGCGCGCGCCTCCTCCTGCGCCTCGCCAACGCAAAAGGGCAACTGGAAGACACGTTCCGATTCATGCATTTCAGTCTGGATGCGCACTCCCGTGAGGTCTACAAGGATGTGAAGGGCGCCGACCGAGGCCCGCTTGTGCGTCGCAACATTGAACGCTTCATTCAACTCAGACGAGAGATGAGGCTCGAATGGCCAAAGGTCACGCTAGGCTTCGTGGTGCAACCCGGCAACGCTCATGAAGCATCCGACTTTATCGACCACTGGCAGCCGCTCTTGCGGGACCCTGCCCTTTGCTGGGACTGGCCGACGCAGGTTCGAGATGCCATCTACTTTCGCCCCTTAAATACCGGCAATCAAGCCGCTTCTGACGCGCTGCACGCAGAGACATGCCGGTCGGCAGGTCTGGAGGTTCCTGAGGGCGACCGCATCCGGTCCGCGGAGAGCTTTTAGCGGCGCCACTCCATCACCAAGGTGGCGTCATCCATGAATGTATCGGCGGTGATCCCCAAGTCCGGATTCGCGATGTTCCCCTCTGTTGTCCAGTCCGCGTACTGAGCCACAAAGGGCCGCTCAAAGATTTGAATGCGCTCAATGTCCACGTCAGCGGGAACGTTGAGTCCAAAATAGAGCACGTCCCACCGCCAAGGTCCGAAGCCCGACGTCCATTCCCGGTCAACGCTTGCGTACGGATACAGCGCCGTAATGCGGGTCCCGTCGCGGTAAGTCACCCGAAAGGTCAGGTCCTTGGGCCACCAAAAATAATCTTGGTACGGACCACCGTCCATGCCGCTCGCCAAGGCGGCGAAGGTGTCGGGGTCAGTCGGGTCGAGCAGTCGAGGCAGATCCCCTCGATAGTACAAGGGTTCGTAAAGAACGTTGACCGATTCAAATTCGGGGTGGTAGGTCCCGTAAATGGTGAAAACAGGTCGATCGCGCTCGACGGGTCGGAGGAAATCGAACCGTTCCCAGTTCTGAATCGGCAAGTCGGGATTCTCGCGAACATACTCCGGAGCGTCTTTGGTCACATCCACGACTGGGAACCCCGACTGCGCCGGAAGGTTGTACTCAATTTCGCCGTGGACCGGATCTGTCACCCACCCGCGCTGGTTCACGAGCGCACCACTCAAGTATCGAAACATCGCATAGGCAGAGAAGTCTGAAAACCCATCCCATGGACCCGGCTCAGCGCCCCACCATTCAGCACAACTATTGTTCCGCTGCATTGCGTCGGAACGTTCCGTACCAAAGGCCTCGTTGGTTTCCACCTCACAGACGGGCGAAACCATCCAGTCGTGCTGCTGCACATAGGTCCACGTCGGTCCCCTACCGCCCCCATCAAAACCCACTCCGCCCCACGGGTACTCGTACCGCCCATCATCGGCCTCTTCAGCCAAAAACACATCGCCCCAGTGTGGAAGAGATGCCGCATGGCCCATCTCATGGATCGTTACCCACGTGTAGTCGGCAGACACAAAGGTCTTTCCACCGCCCCATCCTCCCGGAAACAGCGCACCCGTGTGCCCGTAGTAGAAGTGACTTACCCAGTGCCCATTCGCCGCTTGAAGGGCATCGATGTACCGAAGGGCCGCAGCGTTTATGTCCCCCGCGTACACGGGCGTCGAGTCGTCGCAATCGTCGACCGCCGAGCTTTCGTCATCCCCACAGATTCGCCGTTCGAGGACAACGGGCGGATCGCCGTCCTCTACCGCCGTGCTTCCCACCACAATCGACGGCAAGGCCAACCGAACGGCGTGTCGCCCAAGTCGAGTCAAGGCCACCGGCATGGCCCCAGTCAGATCCTCAAGAAAGCTCGCAGACGGCTCAAAGGCTGCCAGATCTTGGTCCGGCCCGTTGTAGTTGACGACATCCATCATCACCAACATCAGGTTCAATTCCGGTCCGTGCTGCAGCGCCAGTTGGTCCGCGCTGTACCTGCGCTCTGTTTCGCCTGCGGTCACAGTCACCGAAAGACCCGGCTGCATCCATGCGCCCGGCAGCGTGACTGAAAAGCGCTGACCACGAAGCCGGTCGGCATTGTCAACCGAAGCAGGCAGCTCTTCGGGCCCTGCCATGCACAGTGTATCGATGGGTTCGCCGTCGATGAATCCAGTAATGGAGACCTCCGGTGAGGGCCCCGTCCCGATGACACTGACCTCGGCCAGCGCAGGACGGCCCTTCACGAGAAAAAAGAATGGCCATTCAGGAGCCATGGCATGCGTTTGAGCGAACACGACTTCGTCGATCGAAGCCGTCTCGTTTGCCATGCCAGAACAGGCCACACCATCATCCACATCGCTGAATCGGTAGGACTGCCACGTGTGAGCGTACGCTTCTGGAAGCTCATCGTAGCCGTCTTCGACCTTCAACTCGCCCGCACCGCATCCAGCGAGGCCGAACGCCAACCACTGCAGAGTCTTCATTCCCACACGTTCCTCCTGCCCATAAGCGTACAGCAGGTGAAGTGCACCGGGTCAGAATCATTGCAAGATGAACGCCACACCCGGGAAAAATCGAGCAATAATCTCTGGGCCATGAAGCACGTAGAGCATCGACGCAAAGGCCAAAAAAGGCCCAAACGGCATGGCGACTCGGAGCCCCTTGTTGCCAATCAATGCAAGCGGCAACCCCACACACGCACCCGCAAATGATGCGACAACGATGATGAATGGGATTGCTGGAGCGGCCCCGAAGAAGGCGCCCATCAACGCGAGCAACTTCACGTCACCCATGCCCATGCCCTCTTCGCGACGCACCAGCCAGTACAAGCCCATGACAAGCGCGAGACTGCCCCCGCCGACCGCTGCACCCAGAACGCCACCCGCCAGACCGTTCGCCCAAATCGAGGACGCACCGCCCAGCGCGTCCACCGCCCAAGCAAATCCGATGCCCACTGGGACCGCATAGATGCTGAACTCATCTGGAATGATGTAATGGCGGAGGTCGATAAAGGTCAATGCGACCATCATCGATGCGAAGGTCGCGAGGCCGATAAAGCCAACGATGTGCGCTGCGTCCAACTCGGAAGGACCGCCGATCGCACGGTGAAAGAGCAACCAAAACAGCAAACCCGTCAACAATTCGATCATCGGATACAGCGCAGAGATCGGGACACCGCAGGCGCGACACCGTGCACGGAGCCACACCCAGCTGAGGATCGGAATGTTGTCGAGAGGCCGGATCCCCTCCCCGCAGGCAGGGCAATGACTCCGAGGACGCACCACCGATCGGTCCTCGGGCATCCGGGCAATGCAGACGTTCAAAAAAGAGCCCACGGCCAAGCCGATCAGCAGCGCGTAGATCTCGAGCACCGTAAACAGGTCAATCATGCAGACCGCTCCGGAACCGCACGTGTTCGACGTCCCTTCGTCCATCGCGACTGGCTGCGCACCGAAACCGCGAAGACTGATAGGACACAATGGGCCACGTACGTCCGGGAAACGTGGACGCCACGGCAGTCACGAGCGGGAGAAGTTCGAATCACTCGTTGAGGGTAATACACGCGGGGTGACATTCGGGGATTGGTGGATGTGCTGATCCGCCACCGACGCAGAACCATGGGTATGAGTGCCGCCATGTCGAGCGCCCCTCCTTGGTGGGTTCACTTCAGGTCGCGGCGCTCAAAAACCAGCATGGCGATCCCGAGAACGGCAGCGGTGTAGCACAGCCCATAGGCAGACGCACCCCACACTTGGCTCCACGGAATCGGCAGTTCATGCACCGCATGAGAACGAATGTTGAACATCTCAAAGTTCGGAAGGACCCAATACAACACCCGCGCAACTTCAACCGCTGCAGCGCTCTCCAACTGGTTGCCAAACGTCCAAATGTCGTCCGCAAGATGACCGATCAAAAACACGGCGAGCGTGAACCCCGCCGCGGTGGTGGGTCCCGAGTACGTCGAGAAGAGCGTTGCCCATGCCGTCAACAGCATCAATTCCATCAACAACAGACCCGCTGACACGTACACCACAGCCGGCGGAACGGTCTGCTGCATGGTCAGCAATACGGTGTAGACCAGCATCATGATCCCCACCTGCACCGCGATGGTCATCATCATTCCGAGGTATTTTCCGAGCACAAATGTCCATCGGGAAATGGGCTTGGAAAGAATCGTGTACACCGTCTTTCGCTCCACCTCTTTGAACACCAGACTAATCCCAAGAAAGATGGAAATGAGTGAACCAAAAGCCGCAATCGACCCTTGCGCCACGCTCCGAACCACTTTGTCCCGATCCCCGACCGTGATCTCTTGCATGACCAAACTGAGCCCAATCACACCGATAGCGAAGAACAGAATGGAGTAGAGCACACGGTCGCGAACAGCCTCGCGAAATGTGTTCTGGGCTAAGGCAGTCAACCGAGTCATCAAAGCACCCCAAGACGCGATTCGTCGACGGTCTTTTGCATCTCACCAAGAAGCACTGTTTCGAGGGATTCTCGATCCGCAACCACCTCCTCAATGGGCCCGCACTCTCGCAACTCGCCGCCAACAAGAATCGCAACGCGGTCGCAAATGGCCTCCACATCCGACAAAATGTGACTGGAGAAAAACACCGTCTTTCCCGCGTCTCGTTGCTCGATGATGAGGTCACGAACGAGGGCACGCCCAACCGGATCAAGCCCGCTCATGGGCTCATCGAGAATGATCAGGTCCGGGTCGTGTAGCAAGGTCTGACACAACCCCACTCGCTGGAGCATCCCTTTGGAGTACTTGGCCAGTGATACGTTGGCGAATCGAGTCAACTGAACGCGCTCAAGGAGCGTCTCGATCCGTTCCGACCGCTCGTCGTTCGCGAGTCCAGAGAGCTGACCGTAAAAGTGCAGAACCTCACGGGCGGAGAGGTGCTCATAGAAATACGGCCGCTCCGGCAGAAACCCAACGCGAGCGCGCGCCCTCGGGTCATTCACATCGAGCCCGTACAGTTCTGCATGACCAGCTGTCGACCGGTGCAGACCCATCAAAATTTTGATGGTAGTGGTCTT
>DEBL01000280.1:0-10964 GCA_002348535.1 Deltaproteobacteria bacterium UBA2957
AATGCAGGTATGGGCACGCCGGTGGTCATCCCGCCTCCTGTTCCGGTCGGACCACCCCGTACCCGCGCAGGAAACGGCTTCTTGATGGCTGGGCGAATGGTGCACCTCAAGGCACCCGAAGAGGCCTACACCGCTTGGGCCGATGCAGACACGGGGCATCCCCTGCGCATCGCAGGCCTTGGGGCATCGGTGTCACAGATGCCCGAAGCCGAGCTGCTCGGATGGATGGGGCGCGAGGCGTTGCGCGCCGCAATGGCGAAGGCCCGGGCAGTCCTGTTCCCCGCTCGCTGGCAGGAGCCCTTCGGCATCGTCGGCGCCGAAGCCCTCGCAATGGGAACCCCAGTCATCGCTACTCCAACCGGTGGAATGTCCGACTGGTGCACAGAAGGTACGGTACAGGTGACCGGTGTGGCTTCGATGGCGGAGGCGATTCGCCACCTCGCTGAACACGATGAATACGCCACAGCCCTCGGTCATCGAGGTCAGCGTCACATCGAACGATTGTGCGCTCCAAGTCGCGTGCATGCTGCTCTTTCTGACGTGTACACCCGTCTACTGCGCACTCGCTGAAGCCGGACCGGGTCAGAATGGATAGAGGGCCCCCATGAGAACTTGGCCCTCCGTTCTGATTGCCCTGACTGCCGCCGCGGTGGGTGTCGCGGCATGGGTGTTCCGCCCGGTCGAACCCGAGGCCGCTGATACCGTTGACTGGACCCAAACCCAAGCTCTTCTTCAGGAGCGCGGGGTATCGCTCTCCTCGAAGACAAATGTCGTCTTGGCCATTGTGTGTACGCTGCGCCAAGATCGGCTCGAGCCATACGGTTTCGAGGGGCCCACCTCTCCATTCCTCGATGAGATGGCACGAACGGGGGTGATTCTTGAGCGGCACTACACCCAAGCCCCTTGGACACGTCCAAGCAGCGGATCCCTGCTGACGGGCCGATGGCCCCGTGCCCTGCAGCTCGACAATCCCGGCAAGCGCAGCTCGCTGAGCTTGGTGCTGGACGATTCTCACACCACCTTGGCCGAATATTTCCAAGCCGCCGGACACACCACGATCGGTTCAACCGGAAACCCCAATCTTAAGGCCCAGTTCGGTCTCGCCCAAGGACTGGACCTGAACTGGGAGCCTCCGAACACATTCAAGGAAGGGCATGTTCGGGTCAAAGGCCATGCACAGGTGGATTACCTCCTCGACACGCTCGACACCGTTCCAGCCGAACAGCCCGTATTCATGCAGGTGGTGCTCACGGACACCCACACACCTCGCAACCCGTCGCTCCGCTACCTGCGCCTCTTGGCGGATTCCATCTTCAAGCCCGGACGGCGGGCCCGATACAACGCCACGGTTCGTCAAGCCGATGCGGTACTCGCTCGGCTCTTTACTGAGGTCAAGGCCCAACGACCCGACACACTGTTTGTCCTCGCGAACGATCACGGCGAGGGGCTCCGACACCCCCGGAATCACGGACGAGGCCACGGCAACCACTTGTATCCGACCACCATCGGTGGCACTTCCATCTGGCATCACCCCGACCTGCAACCCCAACGAACCGATCAACTCACCATGAACATCGACTTGGTGCCCACAATTCTCGGTGCTCTGGGGCTCCCTGTTGGCCGGGTGGACGGCGCCGATCTGTCCGATGCCATGCAGGGTTCGGAGCCGTTCCCAAACCGATCCGTTGTGTTTAGTGAGACCTATTATGGCAAGACGCGAAAGCTGAGCGCCATCGGTCCAGACTTTCAATACATTCGGAATCAGCGGGTGACCAAGGATCCGACCCGGCAAGAAATGCTGTTTGCCACCTCCGATCGACTGAGCGAAACGAACATCATCGCCGACCACCCCGAGGCTGCCGACCGGCTTCGAAAAGCCCTCGACGCATGGGATGAACAAATGGGCGCGCTCTGGAGTTCAGCGGGGGCGCCCACGGAGATTGAACTCAGCGCCGACACCAAGGCTCAACTCGAAGCCCTCGGTTACCTCGATTAGCCCGCCAACGGCGCCGGTCCTCATGGTACTGTAGACCCCAATCGAGGCGAAGATGGTGCTTGTGCTTGGCTGGCTATTGGCGGGAACAGCGGCGGCGGAAACGTGGTCGGTCAATCCTCTCGGCGGTGCTGACTTCATTCGGGTTCAAGATGCGATTGCGGCAGCAGACAGCGGCGACACCATCCACCTCGAGGCCGGTGATTACTCGGAACCCTTCACGCTGAACGGCAAGGACCTCACCTTCGTCGGCGAGGGGCCAGATGAGACCATCATCGACGGCCTTGGCGAGTATTTTGTCATGGTCAGCGCAGTTGAGGCCGAGGAGATCGGCTTGCACCACCTCACGCTGCGAAATCCCTTCCATCAAGGTGTGTGGTTGGACGGCGGTCGCCTTGAGGCCGATGATGTTGTGTTTCAAGAACTGGGATCCAGTGAACTCTTCGGTGGCGCCATCGCCGCTCACAACACCGACATCTCGATCACCAACAGCACCTTCTCCGACAACTACGGCTACGAGGGCGGCGGGATTTTTGCCACAGGCACGACCCACCTTACAGTCGAACATACGCTGTTCGAGTCGAACCGAGGCAATGGCTATACGGCCCGAGAGGTCGAATACGAGTACGACGAAGAAGGCGAGGTCATTGACTCCACCGTGATCGTCCGCGAGCGCCAAGGTCGCGGCGGCGCGATTCACATCCAAGGCACGGGCGAGATTGCCATCTCGGGGTCGCAGTTCATTGATAACCGAACCCGCTGGGGTGGCGGCGCCCTGTGCATTCGAACGTTCGATGGACTCACCACCATCACCGACTCGGTATTTGAGGCGAACCGCTCCACGGGTGGCTCCGGCGGCGCGATCCTCAACTGGATGAACGGAGAGGACGTCTACGAGCTGGAGGAATTTGCTGAAATCTTCGGTACGCTCGTCATCAACGACTCTCAATTCGTGGAAAATCGATCCTCGGGAAGCGGCGGCGCCATCTACATGGAAGGGGATTTCTCGGCACCAATGCGCCTCGAGATGTCCAACTCCACCGTTGACAACAACGAAGCCAACAGTGAGGGAGGGGGCCTGTATGTGCGTCGCATGTACGACGAGGTCTTGGTGAACGACACCACGTTCTCCTACAACGAGGCCAACTCCGGCGGCGCGATCGCCATGAACACCCAGCTCATTTTCACCGCTGTGGGGCTCGACATTCTGAGCAACACCGCTCGCGGTGGCGCGGGAGGCATCTACGTCAACTCCACGGTGCTCTTCGGTCTTGTCGACTCCAAGGTCCGGGGCAATCGTGCCAGAAATGGCCAAGGCGGCGGTGTTCACGCGACCTCGCTCGGCGTCGAGTACCCTTTCTACCTCGTCCGGGTCCAAGTCTCCGACAACTCCGCGACCATGGAAGGGGGGGGCTTCTTTCTGCGTGAGGTGGTCAACAGCACCACAGAAGAAAGCCTATTTGAGGGCAATGAGGCGGGGCTGAACAGCTTCGGCGGCGGCCTGTATGCCGATGACTCAAACTACGTGAAGATCCGAAACACAACCTTCCGATCCAACACGGCCTATTACGGGGGCGGGGCCTACATCAACGACAACGCCGAAGGCTCGGACTTTTACAACAACATCTTCTTGAACAACGATGCCTCTACTGGAGGTGGGTTCGCGTTGTGCAACTCGCCCTACACCCTGTTCTACAACAACACGCTCGCGGGCAATCGGGCCATGTTTGAGAGCAGCGCCGCAGCGTTCTACAACTCACAAGTCGAATTTCGAAACAACATCTTCGCCCACAACTCGGGCGGTGCTGCCCTCCACATGTACGACGTAAACTCGGCCTTCTATGCCGACCTCGAGTACAACAACTTCTTCGACAATACGCCCAGCAGCATCGGTGGCGAACTTGAAGAGGACGTGCTGGACGAAGGCAACAACACCAAGCTTGAGCCCGAATTCGCCCACTACAACCCGGGACTCGCGGGCGATAAAGCCAGCATGGTCCTCGCGCGGTCGAGTCCGCTCATCGATGCCGGCTATCCGCTGGTGTTGGACCTCGACGGGTCCGCGTCCGACCTCGGTGCATACGGCGGAGACTACCTGATTGTCTACGATGCCGATGAGGACGGCTACGACAGCTCGGTCGACTGCGACGATGAAGACCCCTCTGTGTACCCGGGCGCCGAGGAGACTTGGTACGACGGAATCAATAGCGACTGCGCGTTCAGCTCCGACTTCGACCAAGACGGTGACGGCGTTGACCACATCGCGGGCGGCGGAACGGACTGCGACGACGAAGACGCCACCAAAGCCGCTCCAGAAGATTGCCCTGAACCCGAGACCGCGGATCCGGTCGATGCGAAGGACGCGGACAGCGACACCAGCGATGCGGATGGCGAGCGTTCCCCTGCGGGCAAAACCGGCTGCAGCACATCGAGCCTGCACCCCATGCCGTGGACGTGGACGCTCGGTCTCGTCATCGTCGGGCTGCGTCGCCGCCGACGTCGCTAAGCCAGCACACCCGCAATCGGCGCCACGCCGGGAAGATAGTCCTGCGGGTCGACCCCGGCGGCAGCGAGCATCGTCGCACCCAGATTGCCCACTGTGAGGTCTTGTCCATTGTGATGAATCTCACCGGTGTCGTAGTCGATGCGCTCGCCGTAGTAGAACTCATCAGTGGCCCCGACCACCCGTCCTCCGGTGAATCCGGGCCCCATGATGAGCGCCGAAGTGTACGGCCAGTGATCTTTGCCGTTGTTGCCATTTAACGCCGGTGTACGGCCCATCTCACTCATGACCACGATCACGGTTTCATCCAACAGGTTCCCGCCATTTCGGCCGGGCAAGGTCGAGAATCGGTCTGCCATGTCCAGCAGACCACCGAACAACGACTCCCAACTCTGCGATTGTGTCTGGTCATTGTTGGTGTGGCTGTCCCATCCCGAACCGCCGTGATTCATCATCACCGTACGCGATATGCCGAGCGTCAGCAGCTGGCCCGCAAGGTTGCCTTGGGCGCTCAGGCCGCCTCCAGCGGACCAGTTCAGCACGTTCTGAAGATCCTTCAATTCGACGCCACGGATGAGGCTGGCCTCGTAAGCGGCGTACAACTCTTTTGCGCGCGGCATGTTTGCCGATTCCACTGCCGCAGCGGCTCGCCGAATCAAATACGAGTCCATTCGGTCCTCTGCGCGCGACGGTGGACGAACCGTCAATCTGTCTGACCAGTCCAAAACGTCGCCGCTCAGCAATGCATCCAACTGGCCGCCCGTTCCGGCTCGGGTCACGGCGGTGCCGTGGAGTCCCGGATAGCTCGGACCCGACAACACCATTTGCGGCAGCGCAAGATCGAGGTGCGTCTCGCCGGCGATGATGGCAGCCCAATCGCTGGCTCCATCGTTTGAGGTGCCCGTCATCATCAGCCGAGAACACGTTCCGTGGGCGACACTGGGGACAAGCAGTCCATTCACAATCAGACTGCGGTCGTGATACCGCTGAAAGAAGGTGCTCACGCTGGGTCGATCGACGTGTTCCACCCACGTCAAGTTTCCGATCGAGGACAGGTCGGCATCGAGTTCCATGTCGACTGCTCGCTGTTCAAAGCAGTTGGCAAATACACGGGTCGGATCCCACCCACCGCCATTGAACACGAAGACAAAGTTCAGGTCCGTTCGAGTCTCAGCGAGAGACTGAAAGGGTACCAACCCAGCGCCCAATGCCACCGCGGAGAGTCCGGAAAACTGCATAAATTCACGACGATTCACGGTGCTTCTCCGGTGGCTCAGTAGAACAGAAAGTCGGGGTCACGAAGCAGAACAGTCAGCAAGCCCGCCCATGCGTCTTCGATGGTTAGGCTCACCTCATACAAATCCTCCCAGAGTTCGAGATTGGCTTCCACCTCGGGACCATCGGTTGCAATCTGATGTCCGAAGAGCCGAAGATGAAGCGACTGTATCTGCTGGATCATCTCGTCTTCGCCCGTTTGCGGCGTCTCGTGAAAGTCGATGTGGTGGAACAGTCGGGCATCGTCAGGATGCTCTCGATCATAGGCCACCACATTGTTGGCCGCTGCCTGCGCGAATCGCTCTTGAACCAGCACCAAGGTCGTCATGGGCTCAGTCGCTGGGCGTGTCACGTTCTTGCCGTCGATCCCACCGGCCAAAGTCCGTAGGCCTCCCGCATCCGTCTCGAGCACGGGAATGCCGTTCGACTCGAACACAAACCCGGTCAGGTCTTCCACTTGGGAACCGAGCATATCGGCTGTGACCATCTTGCGGTTCGCATCCACTCCGTCACCCATTTCAGTGGAGCGATATGCGGTGTCTAAGGCCGCCTTTCTGAACAATACTTTCATGTTGAGATCGTTGCGGATGAACTCGTTCCGCCAGTTGGCAAGACGTTCACTGTCTCGCAACTCGGGGTCCCGTTGCGTCATCAGCGAGAACACGCGCTCCACTGCACAATCAATAAACCGGGGATCGCTCGCGATAAAGTGACCCAGATCTTCAAGCCCCTCTCCCGGCTGTCCGTAGTAGGCAGGCTCGATGTTGCCGTAGTTCTCCCACAGATGTTCTCGTTCGGGGTGGTAGTACTTCAGGTCCGATGGCGAACGGTAATCTTGGTAGTAGGTGCCCCACAGGAAACTGGCCAACGGGTCGAGGCTGTTGTGGCATGTGGCACAGCCTGGATTCGACTTTAGTGCGTCGTTGAGCGCGTCGTCGTCAAGCAGGTTGACGGACCGGTCAAAGTCGATTTCCTTGCTGAGGTAGTCGTTGCACAACAAGATCTTGCTGATGGCATTCGCCTTCCCTCGATTTGCATTTGACGCCGTTGACATGTACCGCCACCACAGCGAGTTGGAGGCCAAAATACCCGCGGCGGGTCGCGCATCTGTGTAGCGAACCTGCTTCCATCCCGTCTCGCCTTCTGGGTAGTCGAGCGGCCAGGCTTGGGCGAGCAACTCATTTGCCATGGTCCAATCCGCAGTCACAAGCTCCGTGTAAGGCAGCTCGTCCTCGATGATGCGAGCGAAGACGCGGAGAGTCTCGTCTCCGACCGACCTCACGAACGCGAATTGCTGGTCGTTCGACAATCCGTAGTCTCGAGCGCTGACGGTGTAGTTGTCGGCCCGTGTGAGGAAAACCTCGCTGTACATGTTGACGATGCGCTGCGTGAACCGTGGATCGTCTATGAACTCCTCCACCATCGTTTCGTAGGCATCGGGATCGGTCTCAAGGCGGTGAATCTCCGCGAGCGTCGGCCGAACCCCTCGGAGGTCTAAACTTGCGCGAAACAACTGGGCCACGGGATCGGGCCCGCCGTAGTCGGGAGCGGGCTCTTCCTGAGGATAGTTGGGCGCTGGGGGCACCTCTTCGGTCTGTCCGCAGCCGGTCAAAACGATCAGCGCAGAGACTACAACCACGGTCTGTCCTCCCAATCGACCATCAGATCGAAATCGGGACATACCGTGCCCAGAAGCTCTCCGCGCCAATACACCCGACCGCAGGAGTCGCAGTCGGGTGGAAAGATGCCTGCGCCGTAGTACTTGGGCCCATCAAAATCGGCTTCGTACCAGTTGCCAGCGTAGTCGCGAACGGCGATCGACCCCGAGGGTTCAATCTCACACATCGAGCCGATGTTCTCGGAATACATGTAGAGGTTGGACAATCGCACCGCACTGAGTTCGCCGGTGAGTCCGCTAATGGAAGCGTTCCAGTACACCGAAAAGGCGCCGCCGTAGTGATCGCCATCGTCCACGTAACGGTCGCTGCTGTGCGTGATTTGGACGTTCAAGTCTTGGCTCAGCCACGTCCCGTCGTATTCGTGCCCATCAAAGCGAAAGTTGCCCGACATGTTTTGGTAGAACGTCTTGTCGTCAGTCCACACCGAGCTCCGCTCGTAGTAGTTCGAACTTCCCGCGCCGACGAAGGTGTTGCCGCGTCCGTCAATGACGCGCGCGGACCCCCGAAAATACGCGCGACCGTCGTAGTGGATGGTTTCGTTCTCATTCCAGTGATCGCCGTAGTCGTAGCTGTAGACGTACCCTGAAAACGAGCCTCCAGACGATACCGCGCAGGAGTCTCGCCAGTGATACTGCTCGTTTTCTTCGTAATATTCTTCGTCGTAATCCGGGCACTCTTCGTTGCCGTCGAGTTCGACGGCCTCGTACACATCGTGAACTTTCGCGGGATCAATCCAGCGAACGAGGCGGATGGCTTCCTCCATGGCCCATTCGATCTGCCCGAGGTCAAATTCCACCTGAGGTTCGGGTGCGTCGTGAATGTACTCTTCATCGGGCCCTGAGTCGTTCCCCGGGCTCTGGCTCCCAGATGAACCCGAACCCGATGACGATTCCGAACCGGCCGCAGCATTGCTTCCAGCACTGATCGCGTTTTCGTCAAATACGCACCAGCGACCTTGTTTTCGAACAAAGCCGTCCCTGCATTCGCCCCGCTCCTCGCCCTGACACCCAAGACCGAGAAATGTAACGATCAACCCCAACGACCACACTTGCATTCGAACCCCTGAACATGCGCCGCACAATCTTGCGCACGCACACAGGCACGCTCAGTTGCATCGGTCGAGTGCATTATCGCACAGGCGGAACCGTTCAGCGAACAGCAGGCTCAATCATTGTCCGGGTTCTCCGCAGGTAAGCCAAATCTGCAGCTTCAGTCGATCGAGATCTGTGGTGCCACCATTCGGCGGCATCGATGGGGTCTCGCCCGCCGCAACCGCAAGGACAATCCCTTTATGCGCCCACACATCACCGGAAGTATCAAACACGACGTATTCCGGTGCACCGTAGCGAAAGGGCGTCTCCGAGTAGTGACAGCCGTTGCAGCTCTCCGTAAAGAAGCCCTTGCCGAAGTTTACCCAGTTGAACTCCACGGTGTCGGCGCAGTCGATGGCTGGTTCCGGCTCCACATCACCCGTATCAAACGGCTCTGGATAGCCGGGATCAGGAGCGTACTGACCCGCATCAAAGGGCTCGCAGCCAACTGGGAGCAGCACCAACCAGATCCTCCTCATTCGCTCAGCACCTCTGCAATGTGGGTCAGACTGACAGCATAGCGCCAAGCCATGCCCCTGTGTCCACCCACAAACTCCTCGTGCACATAGGAAATACCGGCCGCAGATAGTCCGCTGACAAATCGCCGTGCGCCAAGGTGAAGGTTGTACTCATCACGGGATCCAGCATCAATAAAGATTAGGTCTAAAGCACGCAATGCGTCGGCTTCCTTCGCATCATGCAGGCGAACGATCGGGTCCATCTCACACAGCTCCCGAAGCATCGGAAAGTCGACCTCTCCCGACTCGAGATTCACGGGGATCCGACACGGCAATGGCGAGGCCCCCGGGTCGGGCAGATAGGCGCAGCACACGCACAGCATCATGAGCGCCGCGACATCTCTCCCCGAATGATTGCGTCGGATCCAGAACCCATCGATGAACGCCTCGAGTCCCCCGTGCGCATCGACGGCCGACACAAGCTTTGGAAGGTCCGCGAGATACGAAAGATCGAATCCAAGATCGCCTGCGTGCGATGCAATCGCCTGAAAGGCGCCGGGGTGCTTCATTGCGAGATGGATTGCCCCAAAACCGCCTGAAGAATGACCGGTGACGCCCCACTTTCCAGATGCATTGAATTGGTCGTGAACCGCTCCGCGCACCTCATCGACCAGGTACGTCGCGTACGAACCCAACCCGGGTGAGTCGACGTACTGCGAACCACCGAGACGAGTCATGCAGTCGGGCATGACCATCAAAAATGGTGGCACTCCGTCCGCAATTAGACGGTCTGCACGCGTCGCAATGGACGCATCCGTGAAGCCACGGGCGAGGAGCTTCTCGCCCGTGCCCGTGAATCCCGGAAGCACCATGATGGCCGGAAGGCCGGGACCATCGGCTCGGTAATCGGGAGGTGTATACACGAATAAGTCGCGCCGATGAGGGTCACCAAGGGGGTTGTCTTGCAAGACCTTCGAGTCGAGGTCAATCCGGTGAATCTCACCGCGGCGGTCCGAGGGCAGGCTTGGAAACGGCGAAGGCATTCCTTAGCCTACCGCATAAAGACCGCACCGATGATCATCGCCGATACAATTACGACCGCGGGGTGGATCTTGAAGGCGAGGGCCGCCAGCGCTCCTCCAGCCATCAGGGCTCCCGACCAACTCCGGATGCCATCGGGGGCCAACGAGACCACTGTCCACGCAAGGAGTCCGACAACCGCAGGCTGAACCGCTCGCATGGCTCCCGACACCGCTGGCGTCGCCCGAAACTGCATCAGTGCACCCGCCAAAAGACTGATGAGCGCCACAGCCGGAACTGTGACACCGACGAAGGCGGCCATGGCGCCAGGAACCCCCGCGACCTGCGCGCCGACCAGCACGCTCATTTTGACCGCGATGGGCCCGGGAAGGGCACTCGATGCCGCGATGGCCTCGAGGAACTGCTCGTCGGTGAGCCAGCCGTTTGCCTGTACACATTCGGCCTGCATGAGCGGAATCATGCCCGGACCGCCACCAAAACCAAAAACACCCACTCGGGCCCAACCCAAGGCAATGTCCGTGAGGAGGCTCACTCTACGACCGCTGCTGTGATGGTTCCGAAGAGTCGCACACGCTGACCTGCCGACTCGTGAACCGTATCAAAGGACACCACAACACCGTCGGCGTCCCGGCTGCCCGTGAAGGGCGTCTCGACCCGATCGGTCTCGTTCTCGGCAACCAAATCACCGGCAACAACGGTGTCGGACTGGGTGCCCTCAATGAGGTATGTAAAGCCTAAGATTCCCGCAGTACACGAACCAATCCCATCGATTTGAAAGTCCTCATCGATGGTGAACTCCACGCTACCGATGCAGTCGTCACTCCATGCCAATGGAGTGCCCTCGTAGTCCCCATCAAACTCGTACGTTGAGTCGAGGGTCCCCGTGAACGTTCCCGGTTGTAGATATGCATCCGCATCCGCATC
>DEBL01000280.1:11303-25160 GCA_002348535.1 Deltaproteobacteria bacterium UBA2957
ATCCGCATCGGCGTCAGAATCCGCGTCGGCGTCAGAATCCGCGTCGGCATCCGCATCCGCATCCGCATCCGCATCCGCATCCGCATCCGCATCCATGGCTACCGTGGTGGACGTGTCTTTTTCGCTGCGGCACGCCAATGCCGTCACGCACAATGCCATCAAAACAAGTCGCATAGAATCTCCAGCGATTGACCTTAGCCGCTTGCAGTCCGTTCCAACAGGATTAACCAGCCGCCATGGCTGGAATTTTGTTTTTGGGTGTCGCCAACTCCGCTCGCTCACAGTTGGCAGAAGCAATCGCACGCGACCTTGCACCGGATTTGGACATTTGGTCTGCCGGTACCGAACCGTCGCACGTCAGGCCGCAAGTTCGGCGGGTCCTGTACGAAGTCGGATTCGACGACAAAGGTTTGCGCTCAAAGACGCTCTTTGAGGTCGAAATGGACGAGATTGATGTGATCGTCACCCTGTGCCGAGAAGAACAATGCCCCATCCTGCCCGGCAAAAAGCGGCATGTGCATTGGCCGCTACCCGACCCGGCCGCTGCTCCGGACACCGAAAAGGATGAGGCCTATCGGGCGACGAGGGATGAGCTCATTCGGCGACTTCCGCCCTTGCTCCGAGAGGTCGAAACCGGGGCGTAGACCGCTACTCGACCACATCCAGCACGGGCTGGTCGGCCCCATCCGGCTGCTGCTCCATGCCGTCGAGAATCTCGTGTGCCTTGCCGATGGTTCGAGCCACATCGAATTCCAGACCCTGAAACTCAAGCAGGGTCATCAATCCACCGCAGTCCTGCCCTTCCCGACTCAAGGTTGCGGTGTGTGTGGCGATGTTCGCCACCTGAACCTGCCGCGCCGTCGCCCTGAAGGGGTCGGGCGCCTGTTCCGGATGATTGTAGAACCCGACTCCAGCGGCAGTTTCTTCCCCAAGCTTCCACGCATGGGCCACGAGGACGCCAATCGAGGGGTGAACCTCCGCCGCCACTCGATCGACGAGTTCCCTGTCTGGCAAGCCCACCGCAGTGGTGGTCGAGGCCGCTCGATACACGACCAGCTTGCCCACCTCATGAAGCAGACCGGCAAGGTAGACCGCGCCCAGTTTCTTACCACTGAGCCACGCCGCCACGTCCGCTGTAACAATGCCATGGCGACGAACAGCGTCGGCTTGGTCTTGAAAACCGCGAACCCGAAACACTTCCGAGTGGACGCATGCACTCATGCCGATTCGCCAAAGGGCATCGAATCCGATCCGAGCAACGGCATGGTCAAGGCTGTTGGGCGGTCGCGCGTAGAAGGCCGAGCACGCTTGGGTCCATACCCGGCGCACCAAAGCGGGCTCTCTGCGCACAATTTTGACCACCCTCACCAACGGCGGATCGCCAAGGCGCAACAGGGTGTCGAGCTGCCATGCCACATCCGGAAAGGGTGGGAGGTCCAGCTGGTCGAGGCTCAACATGCGTATCAGGCGATTGAGGAAGGCATAGTCTGCGGGAGACTCGCATGCGTCTTGGATGTCGAAGAGCGCTCCCATGAGGTGCGGTCGAACCGTTTCAACATCGGTACTCGGCGCAACGGCACCGCCCTCCCATGGCGGCTGTACACCCACCGTTTCGGGATCTTGGACGAGCGATGGAGCCGGCGGCTGACCGAGACTGCGGCGCGCTCTGGCTTCTTCAGTTCGCTGGCTCGGAATCACTCCCCCCGGGGGAGGCAGCATGGGCAGATCCGCAGCCGGAGCACCCGATCGACGCACTCGGACGTGAACCTTTCGCGGCGTCAGGCGACCCATGATGGCGGACCACAGCGCTGCCCACAGTTGGGCCAGACGGGTCCTGCGTTCAGTCGGTTCGCTCTCTGAATCCACTCAAGTTTCCTGTTGCATCGGTGCGTTCGTGTACTCTAAATCGGTCGGCGAACGCTCGACCTGAGCCAAATCCGCCCACCTGTATCGTACCGTTAGAATTCACCGCGGCCCATGTTCTTCTTTACCTGCACATCAATGGCCCTCGCCGGGGCACCCTCGGCAGTCGAACTGAAGACCGCATGGGCCCGTCATGAGAACGAAATGCACGCGCACGCGGCCCACCGAATCACGTTGTTCGACGACGACTTTAAGCATGTGGCATCGGGCGAGATCGCCAAACGACGGATTCACGAAGACGGTCCGGATCGAGCGATGGGTCTCATGTGGACGCCCATTGACCGCAACCGTGTCTGGGTGGCTGTGCTCGATGACATTCACGATACCGTGGTCTCCAATCTCGTCGAACGCCGACTTGGTCGCAGTGAAGCGGGGCGCAAGCAGTTGTACCAACGCTTGTCGCTGCCGTGGCCCCTTACCGACCGGCAGTGGGTGATCGAAATCTGGAACAACACAGAACTCGCCCACGCAACGACCGGCAGCATATGGGAGCGACCCTGGGACCTCGCAGCGCAGGATCTGATGCCCGAGCCGGACCCGGAGGCCATCTGGGTGCCGATGATAAACGGCTCGTGGTTTCTGCTCGAGGTGGGCGGCGGCACGTTGGTCGTCTACTCGGCTCGGACAACCATCGGGGGATCCATCCCCAGCGACCTCGTGACCCGGTGGGCGCTATCGACGCTGGATGAGATGCTCGAGCACATCACCGAACGGGCCGCCGTAATCGATGCCCACTACACACCAGACCACGAGCCTGTCATGGGGGGTGACAATGCTCCCGTGCCCTTCATGTCGAGCGACGTCCAGCCTTCTCCCCTCCCATAAATCAGTTGACCGTTTCCTGACCCAAGCGGTCAGAAGCCGAGTACACTGGGCTGTGAGTTGACATAAATCACTTCCTTCTTCGTTGGGTCATCGCATGAACCATCTGCTGTTTTCGCTCTTCATCGCCGCGACTGGGTGCGCCACGACCGATGACTGCACGGACGGCTCTTGCGGTGAGGAACGTTCCATCGACGCCACAGATGGCGACGGCGGAATCACAAACCCCGCCGCTGACGACGACGACGATGGCTTCTCCAATGAAGAAGAAGACGCCGCCGGGACAAACCCCAACTACGCGTTCAGCCGTCCGTATGCCGGGGGATACAACGTGGGCTTCTGCGACACCCCCCCAGAGCCGACGGGACCGACGGGCGTCGGTGCGAACGAAAACGGCGTGACATGGGCCGCATACCAAGAGGGTGACGTGGCCGAAAACTGGACGATGGTCGACCATCACGGTGAGCAGGTGGATCTCTATTCCTTCTGCGGCAAGACCGTCATGATTTCATTGTCTGCCGGCTGGTGCGGGCCGTGTCGGAGCTTGGCGGCGCAAATGCAGGCCATGCAGGATGAATACCGTGCCGACGGTCTTCAGATCATCGAGGTGATCACCGGTGACAACCAGAACAACCCACCATCCATGGCGTTCTTGGAGGACTGGAGCGCGGACTACAACTTCCGCGACATCCCCGTGCTGTTGGGCCCAGAGCCCACCAGCTGGGACTCGCTGATGATGCAGTGGGAAACCGATCAGTACATACCGACCGTCTACATTGTTGGCCCCGATGGCACGGTGCTATCCGCCGACCAAGGTGTGCATGACCCGGAAACATTTTTACCGTGAGTGCCGGTCCGCGCGATCAAGGGCCACTCAATCCGTGTACAATCATTCCTCACATCCGGAGATGACCATGACCCGATTCCTTACACTCTGCGCGCTGAGCGCCCTCGTCGCCTGTTACACGGGCGGCGCCGATTCTTCCAACGACGACGGCTTCGTCGACGGTCAGAACGGTGGGAACGCCAGCCCCGATGCAGACAACGACGAAGACGGGTTCACCAACGGCGAGGAATCCGACGCGGGCACCGACCCCGACAACGCATTCAGCCGACCCTACGAAGGCGGCTACAACGTCGCCGGTTGCGAGACCGGGCCCGTGGCGACCGGACCCACCGGGACCGCTCGGCTGCAGTCCAGTGGCCAGACCTACGAGTGGCCAACCCTTGTTGTTGGGGACATTCCCGAGAACTTTACCCTGATGGACCAGTACGGCGAGATGGTTGACCTGTATTCCTTCTGCGGCAAGCACATCATGGTGGCCATGAGCGCAGGCTGGTGCGCCCCCTGCCGGGCGTTGGCGCGCGACATGCAGCCGACCCAGGACACGTACCGTGACAGCGGGCTGCAGATCCTCGAGATCATTACCGATGACAACGCCTACAACCAACCCGACCTGAACTTCCTGCAGGGCTGGGCCGACTACTACAATTTCGATGACATCCCAGTCCTCCAGATGAACGCCCTCGATGCCGACGGCGACGGCTACACCGACAGTCTCGACCATCTCTACTTTTGGTTCGATGCCGACGGCTACATCCCGAGCGTGTACCACATTGGACCGGACATGAAAGTGGTCAGCGCGGACGCCAGCATCTACGACCCGGGGAGCTTCCTCTAGGCCAGCCGGATACGGGGCTGCTCCACTTATGAGGAGGGCCCCGTGGACACCGTATCAACCGAGAGCGATTTGGATGCCCTGCGGCGCGCAGCCAGCGCATGGGCCGTTGTGGTCTCGTGGGCAAAACACGGCCTGTTCGAGGCCCTCGCCGGGGGCGAGGCGATCCGCACCGAAGACTTGGTGGCCAACAGCGACGCCATACGCAACACAGCTCCCGTTTTGGCCCACCTTGGATTGCTCATTCGTCACCCCCAACCCGACGGGTCCACCGCTTGGGCGCTGTCGAACTCAGCCAAGCGTTTGTTGGCCAACGGAGCACTTCCGACACACACAGCACACGGCGGGTTCGACGACCTGAGCCGACTGCATACGGTGCTCGAGCATGGCGGACCCATCCACGATCGCGAAGGGCGCTCAAAGATCACCAGCGGTGGGGTCGTCACTGGCGACGCCGACCAGACCCGTGCATTCATGGAAATGCTGTACCGCCGCTCAGATGAGTCTGCCCGGGTGTTGGCCCAACTGGTCAAGCCGTGGGTGCCCCAAGGCACAGCCCTTGATCTCGGAGGCGGTCACGGACGGTACGGCCATGAGCTGGCGAGGAACGGCTTGACCGTCACACTCTTCGACCGGGAGGTCTGCTGCGCGATTGCGAAGGAACGCTACGGCGATCAAATCGCGACCTTGACCGGCGACTTCATGACCGACGACTTCGAAGGCCCCTACGACCTGATCCTCATGAGCAACATCGTGCACGGCCTCGGTCCCGATGAACTCAGCTCCCTGCTTCCCCGCATCCGGTCGGCGCTCGTTCCCGGTGGGGTGTTGGCGATCAAGGACATGTTCCTCGATCACACCATGGCGCGCCCCGAGTCTGCCGCCCTCTTCGGCCTCAGCATGCTGTTGTACACCTCATCGGGCCGGTCCCACACCCAATTCGAGATGCGTCAAGCGCTTGAGCGCGCCGATTTTCACGACTTCGATCTGGTTGACTTGCGCGATCAACGGTTCACCGTGATTCTCGCGCGATAGACTGTGTCCATGGCCGACGACCAATCACCGCGTCCCGAGGCCTTGGTGGGTCCGCCCATCAAGGGGGACAACAACATCGCGAGCCCGATGCCGTTTGGGCTCGGTCACGACAAGCCTCATCACATCCTCGAGATGGGCGAGGTCATGTGGGAGAACCGCGACAATCTCGGGTACGCATGGCGAATTCTGACCCAAGGAGTCTGCGACGGCTGCAGCTTGGGACCCAAGGGGCTCCGCGACGATGTGATCGACGGCATACATGTCTGCACCAGTCGCCTCAAGCTGCTTCGGCTCAACACTCAACCGGCCCTCGATCCGGCGGACCTCGCCGACATGGAACGGCTCCGAACCATGACAAACAAGGAACTCCAAGATTTGGGTCGATTGCCATTCCCCATGATTTATCGTCCCGGAGACCGCGGCTTCTCGCGCATCTCTTGGGATGAGTCTTTGTCGCTCGTGGGCGATGCTTTGCGGGAAACACCGCCCGAGCGTCAGGGTTGGTTCGCCAGTTCGAAAGGCATCACCAACGAGGCCTACTACACCTTCACGAAGGCCGCGCGGGCCATGGGAACGAACAACGTCGACATGTGCGCACGGCTGTGCCACGCGGCGACGGTCGCAGGCTTGAAGCGAACGATCGGTGTGGGGGCTCCCACCTGTTCGCTCAAGGACTTGATTGGCACCGATGTCCTGCTGCTGATCGGCACCAACATTGCCAACAATCAACCCGTAACCATGAAGTACCTCGCCGAGGCCAAGAAGCGGGGAACCCGCGTGGTGGTGGTCAACACCACCCTCGAGCGCGGCCTCGAGCGCTACTGGGTGCCGTCGATGCCCGTATCCGCAGTGTTCGGCACACGGCTCATGGACGACTTTGTACAGGTCAATGCAGGGGGCGACATCGCCTTTATGTCGGGCATGCTCAAGCATGTGCTCGCCCTTGGCGCGGAGAACACCGAGTTCATCGAGACCCACACCGCGGGCTGGGATGATTTGGTCACCAAGCTGAACGAGCTGACGTGGGACGAACTCGAGACCATCAGCGGCACCACCCGACGAGAGATGGAGTGGGTGGGCGAACTCTTCGCCCGCGCCAAGTCGGCCGTGACCATCTACTCGATGGGCCTGACTCAGCACCGCTTTGGTACCGAGAACGTTGAATCGGTCGTCAACCTGCACCTGTCTCGCGGACTCATTGGCAAAGAGTACTGCGGCATCCTGCCCATCCGCGGACACTCGGGGGTCCAAGGCGGCGGCGAGTGCGGGGTGTCGCCGTCCACGCTTCCCGGTGGGCGGGCGGTCAACCCCGAAAACTGTGCCGAGATGAGCGAGCTGTGGGGCTTCGAGGTGCCGACGGCAAAGGGGCTCACCACGGTGCCCATGATCAAGGCCGCATTTCAAGGCGAAATCGATGTCCTGTACAACGTGGGTGGAAACCTGCTGCACACCATGCCTGACCCCGACGCCATCACCGAAGCCATGGGCAAAGTAAAGCTACGGATTCACCAAGACATTGTCGTCAACGCGAGCATGCTGATCGACCCCGGCGAGACCTTGTTGCTGCTGCCAGCGCAGACCCGGTACGAGCAGCGCGGTGGCGGGACGTCGACATCGACCGAGCGACGGATTCGGTTCAGCCCCGAGATTCCCGACCACCCGCAGGTGGGTGAGTCTAGACCGGAGTGGGAGATTCCGTGCCAGTTTGTGATGGAAGCAAACCCAGGGTTGACCCATGCCTTCGACTACGGAGATGCCCAAGACATTCGGAACGAGATGGGCAAGACCATGCCCGTGTACGCCGGCATCGAGACCCTTCGAAAGGCCGGCGACTGGGTGCAGTGGGGCGGCCCGCAGCTGTGCTCAGAGGGTTTTCCAACCATGCCCGGTGGGCGAGCCCGCTTCACCGTGCTTGATCCCCCATCGCGCATGGCTCCCGAGGGCCAATGGATGCTGACCACACGCCGGGGCAAACAGTTCAACTCGATCATCATCAAGTCCAAAGATCACCTACAAGGGGGACGCGACCGCGATGACCTGTACATGAACCCGAGCGACATCGCAGCCTTGGGCCTCGCCGACGGGTCTCCGGTCCGCGTGCACAACGAACACGGCGAGTGGCATGCACGACTCCGCGAGATGCCCATCAAACCCGGCGTCGTGCAGGCGTACTGGCCCGAGTGCAATCCGCTGATTCCCTTGAACATGGACCCCCGCTCAGAGGAGCCCGATTACAACGCCGCCGTGTTCATCGAGGCCCTGTGAGTCCAACCAGTCGAAGCGTCGCCATTCGTCGGTTCACCGCAGAAACGGCCACCGAGGCCACCGACATCGTGGCCGCCGAGGAGCCGCTCGAGATTCGCATCGACGGGCGAGCGGTCGCCATTACCATGCGAACACCAGGCGATGATCTCGAGCTCGCCGCCGGGTTTCTCTACACCGAAGGGGTGATCGATGGCCCCGATGACCTGACGGCCATGGCCCACATCGACGATCCGTCAAATCCAAAAGGCAACACGGTCGACACGGTGCTCGCATCGGGCGTCCCGGCAGCCCGACGTTCAGCCGCCGATCGGGCGCTGTTCACTTCGAGTTCCTGCGGCGTCTGCGGTAAAGAGAGCATCGACCGATTGCTCGTGAAGTGCCCACCCCTCACCCGCACGTGGAGCCCCGATCCAGAGGTCTTGCTGTCGCTGCCTGAGCAACTGCGGGCCGCACAGTCGGTGTTCGAACAAACGGGGGGTCTTCATGCCGCCGCTCTCTTCACTCCCGATGGCGACCTCGAAGTTCTTCGCGAGGACATTGGCCGCCACAACGCCGTCGACAAGGTGATCGGATGGCGACTTCGCGCCGACCGCGCTCCGATCGACGACCGAATCCTGCTGGTCAGCGGGCGCGCCGGCTTTGAGATCGTTCAAAAAGCGCTGGTCGCCCGAATTCCCGTCGTGGCCGCAGTCGGTGCCCCCAGTTCGATGGCGGTGCAATTGGCTGAAGATTCGTTGGTGACGCTCGTCGGGTTTCTTCGTGATGGACGATACAACCAATACGGCGGCACCGATTGAGGCTAAGATGAGCGCCATGCGCATCATTCCGTTTGTACTGTTGGTTACCGGCTGCGAAGAGTTCGCTGGGAAAGACCCCGGTCTTGGCTACACCGACGGTGAGGCGGTGACTGCAGCAGGCGTCGCCGACATCACGGTCTCCGTGACCAACCCCGAAAGCGCATTTTTATTGACCGCCGACGGCGACCACTACGTGGCTGTAGACCAGATCACCGACCCCGAAGGCCGGGTCGTCTTCCACTGGGAAGACTGGTACTCCGCATCCAACAGCCTCACTTCAGCGGTATGGCCGCTCGACAACGAGATGGTCCTCAACTGGCCCATTCGCGGTGAGGAGGCGGACCTCTATGCGGGGGATTGGACGGTCACCTTGGCGGCCATCGAGGCCGGATCCGGTGCGTACAAGAATGGTTCAACAATCAACTACACCGTCCAAACCAAAGACGACCCCAGCTTCGCCACCGGAACCGTCAGTGTGCGCCTTGTCTACACCGAGGGCGTCGACGAGCTCACCGAGGTCACCACCGCCGTCGATGCCGCCATCGAGCGGTGGCGCGAGATCTGGGCACCGATGGGCCTCACACCGGTGGTTCGTCAAACCTCAAGCAGCCTCGATGGAGACCTACCCTACGCCGGCGACGGCAGCGAGAGCATCTACGAAACCACGCTCGACTCGTTTGAAGACGAGATCACGCTCATCTTTGGCGAGACCATCGACGGGTCGAACGAGTACTTGGGTGTGGCCGGTTCCATCCCCGGTACGCTGACGGCCAACACCCGCAGCGCCGTGGTCATGGGATGGATCGCCAACGCGGGTGCAGATGGCAGCTTCTCCGAGCTCGACATCTCGATCATGGGCGAGACCATGGCCCATGAGGTGGGCCACTTCATGGGATTATTTCATCCTGTCGAGCAGACCTATGACCGGTGGGATGCCTGCGACGACACCCCCAACTGTGCATCCGCTGCGGACTGCGAAGACCGGCTCGGCGCCAACCTGATGTACCCGGCTCCAGTCTGCAACCTCACCTCGTGCATCGAACAAGACCAGCTGTCAGCCGTCCAAGTCGAAATATTGCAGCGCTACACCGGCGCCCTGTAGGAGACCCCATGATTGCCACCATGCTCATTTTGTCTGGACTCGCCCACGCCGGCGAACCCACCGAAGCCAAACCCGTGGAGCCGACGGCAAACCAAGAGGCCCTCTATGCGGCCCTCAAGCCACGAGACGGTGCCCCCGACTGTGAATCGCTCCGTGTCCACTCCGACGATCTCGCCACCGACCTGTTGTGGCTCGTCGACAACGCCACCCAACCGCCGTGGGTGGGGGTTCGCGCGGCCCAGTGCGTGATCAAGCACCACCACACCGCGCAGGCCGAGCGCATCAAGTCGTGGATGACCAGTCCGGACAAACGGGGCCTCGCCATCTTGGCCATGGGTCTGCTCGATGAGCTGCCCAAAGAGCTGCGTGTCGAATTGTCTGCCGCGGCGCTGGCCGGACCGCTGGCCGAAGACGCCAAGAAGTACATCGCCGTTCCTTAGTCGGTCACCTCAGCGCTGCGCGCCATCGGCATGAACACGAAGAAGACCTGGCAAGCCGCATAAAAGGCCGTGAGCAGTGCCACCGCCATCGCCGGCCCGATCGCAGTCGGGTCTGCGAGGTTTTGGAACATCTGAATGAGGCCAACGAGCCCGCCCACGACCCCCGCAATGAAGCTAAAGTTGATGCCGCTGTTTGCCACCATGGCCACCCGCCGGGCACGATCGGGGTCTGTGGATAGGTCGGTCGACCCAAACAAGCTCGACAGCCCATCGCGCAACGCCGCACCCGCCGTGGCCCACCCGAAGGTCGCCACCAACATCGCGGTGCAGACCACCGGCACCAGCAGCACACTCGCCACATCGATGAATATGATCAGCGAAGAGCCCTTGAATATTGCAAACAGCAACAAGCCCATGGCCGACAACACAGCACCAATGGTGATGAAATTCATGGTGTTCTCCCTGTTCAAACCCAAGACGACATGGCAACCAACATCAACAAAAAGCTGATGCCGGAACTAAAGCCAATCAACCCCAACGCCCGCAGATGGAGCCCTTGATGCGCAAACTCCGCGGGGTCGGCTCCCGCCAATGCAAGATGGTGGTGACGCACCGGCACCGCAATGAGCAGTTGGATCAAAAACCCGTAGAGGATGGTGAACAAGGACACCGCGAGTGCGGGACCAATGGCGCTGGGGTCTGACATGTTTGTAAGCATCATCACATGGCCGATCACGGCGCAGATGCACCCGTTCAACACAGCATACTGGCCGTAGTCCCGCGCCATGGCCGCCAACGAGCGATGAGACTCCCCTTCACCCGGTTCGCCGTCTCGGCCCTTCAGCCATGAACCAATTGCCCGAGCCAAGGCTCCCGACCGACGCCCGTAGGTGACCACCAGCAGCAGGACTGGCATAAGCCACGCAAGCATCACCGAGATCACATCGACATACGCGATCAGCGGCGACCGGATCGCAATGGCCGCGACCAGACTCGCCACAGCGATCAAAACGCCCATGATACGGTGCAGTTTCACTTCCTCTCCGGTTCCGTGCTCTTCGTTCAGCTACGGAATCCACCGCGGAAAACCTTAATTTCGGACCCGAACCATGACGCAGTCCCCCACCCTCAAGCGATCGCTCGGCTTGGCGACGGTCGTGAGTCTCGGCATCAACGGCGTGATCGGCCAAGGCATTTTTTTGCTGCCTGGAAAGGCGGCGGGAATGATGGGACCTTCGGCGGGGGCCGCGCTGCTGCTGGGCGGGGTGCTGTGCTTTTTAATCGCCCTGTGCTTTGCCGAGGTCTCGGCCCGCTTTGACGGCACCGGCGGGGCCTACCTGTACACCCGCGAGGCCTTCGGGGACTTTGTTGGGTTTGAGGTGGGCTGGATGACCCTGTGCGTGGGCATCATCTCTTGGGCGGCGCTCTCCAACGGATTCACCCTTGTGCTCGGCCACTTTATTCCCGCCGTGGCCGAGGGGTGGGTGCAGAAAGCGGTGGCCTTGTCGGTCATCACGCTCCTCACCCTCGTCAACCTGCGCGGGGCCAGTTCGGGCGCGTCTGTGGTGAAGTTCTTCACCGTGGCCAAAATGATTCCGCTCATCGTGTTCGTGCTGGTGGGCCTGTTCTTCATGGACGGAGGCCGGTTTACGCCCTTTGCACCCCACGGCACGGCTCCGCTGGCCGAGACCACCATGCTCCTGCTCTATGCCTATGCGGGCTTTGAAACCTTGGTTGTGCCCGCCGGCGAAATGGCCAACCCGCAGCGCAATGTCCCCAAGGCCTTGTTCATCGTGATGGCGATTGTAACGACCGTATACATGGGCGTATTCGGTGTGGCGGTGGGCACCTTCGGCGGCATCGCGGGTCACGCCAACCCCGTGGCCGCCGCCAGCGCGGCATTTTTGGGCCCAGTGGGCGGCACGCTTATTGCCGCGGGCATCTGCCTGAGCGTCTTTGGCACAAACTCGGGCTCAGCCCTCGTGAACCCCCGGCGATTCTTCGCGATGGCCGAGCGCGGCGACCTGCCAGCCTTCCTATCGCGGGTCGATCCGAACACGGGCGCACCCCGGGCGGCGATCACCACCACGTGGGTGCTGGCCTGCGCCCTGTCGCTGTCGGGCACCTTCGCCGAGCTCGCCGTATTGGGCGTGCTGGCCCGCTTCGCCCAGTACATCCCGACCTGCATCGCCCTGCTCGTGTTCCGGCACCGCGACGAAACCCCTCACGACGGCTTTCGGGTCCCCGGCGGGCCGGTCGTTCCCCTGCTGACCGTGGCGCTGTGCGTGCTGCTGCTGGTCAACACCGACCCGACTCGCCTGCTCAAGGGCGGCATTGCACTCGTGGTGGGCGTGCCCCTGTACTTCTTGGCCCGCTACAACCGCAATCGGGCCGCGGCCAGCTGACGCAGCCGTTCAGGGCTGGAGCCGCCACATGGTCCAGCCGTCGCCATCGGGCACCATGGTCCACCGGTCGTGGATGCGTCCGGCTTGGTCTTGCCAAAACTCCCAGCGGGTGGCGTGCACGTGAAAGCCGGTCCAGTGCGGCGGCCGCGGCACCGACTCGCCGTAGCGGTTCGACACCGCCTCCACTGCGGCCTCGAGCTCGGCCCGAGTGGCGATGGGCCGGCTCTGCTGCGAGGCCCATGCGCCCACGTTGGACAGCCGGCTCCGGCTGGCGAAGTACGCATCGGCTTCGGCATCGCTCATGCGGGTCACCGTGCCCTCGATGCGCACCTGCCGCTTCAAGATCGACCAGTAAAAGGCGATGGCCACCCGGTTGTCGCCGGCCAACTGATGGCCCTTGTCGGATTCCAGATTGGTAAAGAAGCGAACGCCGTTAGCGGTCACCCCTTTGCACAACACAAAGCGCGCCCGAGGGGCGCCGTCGCTGGCGAGGGTCGACAAGACCATGGCTGTGTGGTTCAGCTCGCCCGATTCCTCGGCTTCAATGAGCCAGCGGTCGAGCCACGCAGTGGGGGTCTCGGGAGGGGCTTCGGCGTAGTCTGGAATGGTCATAAACGTCAGGGCTCCGGTCGGGTCTGCGCCTTGCGATGGCGCTCTTTCTTCCTACCCGACCCAACCCTTCAAGACACCCCGCCATTTCCCCCTGCGGGCTTTTGGAGCGGGGGCACACTCGCAACCCGTTACGCGACCTCTGCCTTGGCCGAACCGTAGGCGGCCAGTCCAAGCCCCACGATGTACATGATCGCAACCGGAACAGGAGGTGCGGTGGCGAACAAGGCGCCATAGCCTGCGTTGAGCAACACCAGAGCGCTAAACAGGCAGTAGCCCTTGAGCACCCGGCGAGCGTCTTCGGTACTGGTCATCCCGCGGGCCATAAACATGATCAACCCCACGCCGACGCTGTGGCAAATCACCACGCGGAGCTGCCCGAGAATTAGCTGCTTCACCTCGGGGTCGATGGGTCCCGAGATCCACTGCTTGAGCGCCTCATCAGCGTTGGCAAGCATGCCGGTCAATGCGAGGCCAATCACAATGTGAATGACACTCAGAACAGTAAAAATAGTCTTGGCTTTCATTGCGGGTGACTCCTCGGCTGGGCTGCGTCTGGTTTGGCTGCCTACAGGGCCCCGTAAGCGATCGCATCGGCACACTCAACACACCATTAACGACGAACGACGTCCGTTCTCACACCCTTCGCAATCAACAGAAACGCCAACCGTCCATACCGGTCAGGGCGCCGATGCTTGACGTTGAGCATCGACGCGATAGAGCGCCTTCGCATTCCCGCTTAGCTCAGCTGGTTAGAGCATCTGACTGTTAATCAGAGGG
>DEBL01000280.1:25450-36900 GCA_002348535.1 Deltaproteobacteria bacterium UBA2957
ACAGCGAACACAGCGAACACAGCGCTCAGAACTGTTAATCAGAGGGTCCGCAGTTCAAGTCTGCGAGCGGGAGCCATATAAAAAGCCGTCCTTCGGGGCGGTTTTTTTGTGTCGTTCGTTTCGATTTACTTAGCGTTCAACGGCTACTAGAACACAGCAACTATAAAGTATTGCTGGACCACTATGCGGGGATTTCTACAAAGGCTCTGGTGGATGTAGTGGCGCTCTTAGATTGATTTATTTTGTGATGAAGTAAAGCAAAGGTCCACCAAGGATGCCGACCACGGAAAGGATAATAAACCACTTAAAAAAAGCTTCATCATTCTTTTTAAACTCAGCCGAATGTGCTGCCTTTTCCTCATCCTCTTTTTTCCATCGTTCCCGCTGCTCGTCGCGAAACCTTTTCTCGTCATCATCAGACATTTTTACCCCTTATTTTATTCTGCCCATCGGTTATTATCGCGGTGCTCATTATCGTATCCACCGCCCCCACCACCGGTGCTGGGTGGTCCGGCTATAGTCCCAAAGAACCACTCCAAACCAAAAGCAAAAGTGACGGATATGGAGATGGCGATAATCGCTACACCGAAGCATCCCAGAATAGGGTGTTTATCTTCCCATTTCGGCTCATATTCTTTGGACACCTCAGCCCCTTCTTAGCCTTTGTATTCTTCGCAGTTCTTCACCGAAAAAGACACCATTATCACTACTTTAAAACGCGTAAAAACAACTCACTAACCACGTATATTCGAACTGGATGAGACCATTTTTCCCAAAAAAGCACAAACAAAACCCGTCGTAGGGGCAGCCGAAAATGGGCATAGTTAAGTCACTTTAGGTCGGTAAATTAGAACCTGCCCCAACCGCTCCAAGCTTCCAATCTGAGCGTGTTTTGAGCCAAAACAAGTGCTTACCCCCACTCAAAGAAGCCCCTGAAGCTCTTTCTGTTAATCAGAGGGTCCGCAGTTCAAGTCTGCGAGCGGGAGCCATTCACCACCCTGAGAGAACTTTCTCTCAGGGTGGTTTACTTTTGGGGCCTCCAGCGTCTCTGAGCGCAGGTACAGGCTCACCCCACCGTCGCCAAGAACGACCTTCTCGACAAGATAGCCGAGCAGCCTCCGCTGCTCCTCCGGGTTCATGGCAGACTTGCAAGGTGCTTGCTCCCATCAGGAGCGCATGGTGACGCTCAGTTCCGTCGGAGAGTTCGCCGTCAGGGTGGGGAGCCGTTTGTATCGCGCCACAGCTGGTCGCAATGCATCGTGTCTTCGCCGGGCAGGCGGTTGATGACGAGACACTTGCCCTTGAATGCCGCGGGCTTCTCTGCCGTCACCGCATCCAGTTGCGTCAGGCCGTTGAGGTAAACACAGAAGCCACCATATTGCGCGATGAGAGCCAGCTCGGCCTGGTGAAGGGCTCGGACGTTGTGCATGCAACACCAACGCCCCCCCTTCCTTTCGCACACCTCCAGCCGTGCGAGGCCTTCTTTGTCCAGTGTTTGGACCAGATCGTGCCGGGGTGCATCCGAGTATTCCTCCATCTGGGCAAGGCGTGTGAACCGCGAGTCGCACCCCAGCCCGTAGAGAATCGCGCACATGAGTGTTGTTCAGCAGAACATTTCTAAGCCACCTCTGATGCTGCAATATTGCTTGGGAATGGTCGATAGCAGAGTCGGTTGAGTGGACGGCTGGCGCAGTTGTCGGGCGTTAAAAAAGACGGGTCTGTTGGAATCAGACAACATGGTCGCTCACTTCCTACGGTTACCAGCGTCCGAATTGAACGCCGTCATGTCACCAGTAATGACTGAATCCGGCAGCAATGGTGGAGTCACGCTGCATGCCATCGGCTCGAAGCCACACGTCGAACATGGGCAGGGTTCCAAAGTGGCTCTGTGCCATCCACTCGGCCTGAACCTCACTCCGCTCTGGATAGTAACGAGTGTCGAGCCTGATTTCAGCGCGCACAAAACGGGATGGTCTCCCCAAGAGAACCACACTGGGCCCCAGCGCTATCCGACCGCTTGACGCTGGGGCCGTGCGGGCCTTGGCCGTCGCGAGCAACGATCCCGCCGCCCATCGGCCCAGCCTTGTCCCCTTGCCCAGTCCTGCCTCGACATCAAAATCAAAACAATCTTGGCATTCGCCCATTCGGGTTCGCCCGCCGGCAACCGCGCGCCATGCCAGATCGGATTTGATGCTCAATGGTGTGCTCGGAATCCCCATCGACTCGACGCGAAGAAAGTCGACGGCGTGCACATCAAACTCGCTTGGTGAGAGATGCATGGTGAGATCGACTGCCGTGAGTGTATAGGCATCAACAAGATCGGTGCCAATGGCGTTGAGGTCTGTGTACGCCGGCCGAAGCCTGAGTCTGGCCACCTCACCATTGGGCGATCGAGCTATCCCGAGGCCCACCATGGTTGTCCGTTGACGCCGACTGGGCGACGCATTGGTTGGTCTGGGCTCTTTTGAAGCAGAACCGTGCTGGATTCGGTTTCGCAAGAGCGATTGACGCCAGGCCGGGACTTCATTCTGGTCTTTCACGCCGGGTAAACGCGAGAACAACAACAGGCCGTCCAACACAGCAACCTCGTCCACCTTGAAGTCCAGCGGCGGGCGCGACTCGCTGAAAACCATCTCGCGGGCGATCGACCGAATCTTTCGTCGATCCTGGACTGAAGCGGCCCAGTACATTGCCCGAAATTCTGACTCCAACGAGACTCGAGGCGAAATCGCGAGGTTGTTTCCTTCGCGATCCGCCTGCCTTTGCAGTCCGACAAACAGATCACGCGGCGCAAACCATGGCTTCCAGGCGACCCTCAGATCGGGCATCACAGTCTGAGCCAACTTCATCATTTCAAAGCCGCAGTTGTCTCGGAGAAACATGTACTTAAACTCAACTTCTGCGAGTTCCCACACGTGCGCTTCAAGCAGTTCCACATCCCCTGCTTGGATGTTCAGCTCGAAGCTCCACATCATCCGCTGATTGACATCGGTGTAGCTGAAATCGTGGTGGAAGAAATCCTGGGCTGCAAACGCTGCGCGGTAGCCACCAAACAACCCGTAAGCCAGGTACTTGATCCCGTTTTCATTCTCGGGAACCTTGGCACCATAGTTGATGGAGGTTGAAAGCAACTCCCCTCGAGACCGATCCCGACTGCCAAAGGTCAGAAGGGCGTGGCCAAAGAACGAAGCTGGATTGCCGAAGTAGCCGTCAACAAAGACAAGCGATGCCTTCCCAGCAGAGACCCGGTCTTGCCACTTGGCAAGCGTCGAACATTCGGGCTGATCAGCCTCCTTCTCGGGCAGATCGATGTGCTTCGCCAAAAACAGGTACCGCGCAGGGAAGCGGCACCGAGGGTGTTCGCCGTCGGGCTGGTTGGTGGGCTCAAAGTACGCCCGAATCGTGGCGTACAGCTCACCATCAGACCGCGTTCGGCCGTCGGGATGAAGGTAGAACGAAGGACTGAGAACACGGCTTTTCCGTGGGCGAGCGGGGGGGCCACGGTAATGAAGAAGCGCATGCCACTGAGGATGATTCGCGAGGCCAAGGCGTTTGGCCTCTGCGATGAGCACATCGGATTCATCACTGGCAAAAGCGGGATTGCCACAGCCGATGAGTAGAAAAAAAATGGTGCAGGCCGCCCAGCAGCCTGCACCAAGAAATCGATTTTTCAGACGCACTCTACGACGCGCACGAGCCCGTTGTGTCGTTGCTGACGGTGTCATTGAAGATGTTCCAAACCGCTTCGGCTTGCTGGACATGAGACCAGTCGCTGTACACTGGGTCCTTGAGCAACTCCCCGTACTGGTTGCGCACATCGTTCAACAGACGCGGCTGGCTGGAATCGCTGCAATGATAGATGTCCATCACCGCGTTGATGTGCTCGCCGCCACCCATGGCCAGCTCGGTCTCGATCGATGGAAGCTGTTGATTGATGAACAGTGCCGCGGTGGCGTCGTATCCAGCACAGGTGTCCGGTGACAGCGTCGCCGACAAGGTACCGGTTGTCCCCAGGTCGAAGGTGATGTTGGAAATCGCGGCCAAAATGATGCCCGCATCTCCCTCCACGCTCGAAAAGATCAACGCGCCGATTCCGCACTCGGTCCACGGGTTGGGTCCTCGGGCCTCAGCATCGGTTGTGACGGTCGCAGTACCCAGAGTCAAGCCCAACCCACATGTGGCGGCCAAAAGTCTTGTTTTCATCTTTGCTCCTTTAATTTTCGATGCTTTGGCAAGAGAACGGACGGTACCAGAGTGCGCCCCGAAGCTCAACTCATCACCTCCTTCCTGATCGAGACCGAGGCGCCCATCCAGCGTCGCCTGTCCCCGCGGCAGCTCGTGACGCCGACCTCGTCGACCTTCCAGCACCGCCAGCGACCCCAGAATTCACCCTGCGGTTCGTCGTGGACAGAGTCCTCCCTGCCCGTCGCTCTCCTCGCTTCAGACGTGCTGCCCCGGGTCCGCCGCTACGGCGGGCCCCTCGCGGAGCGGGATTACCCCAGCTGGGTTCGGTCTGGAAGAGTTCAAAAGCGGCTGATGTTTCCTATCGCTTGCATCGTGATTTTTAATACAAAACCCCTTTGATTTTAGAGAATCCAATATGTCAAAAAAATCCTTTTTTGAAAGTTCCTACAAGCGTGCGCAGCGGGTCGAAGATTGACCCTGGCATCGAGACTGTAGTCCCAAGTTTCTCACCGATGCACTGCAGCAGAAAGAGGCTCCAGCAAAAGCATTGGATGTGGGTTGTGGGACCGGCACCTATTCGGTCATGATGGCCCAAAATGGCTACGAGGTCACCGGCATTGACTTTGTGGAAGCAGCGCTTGAAATGGCCCGAGATCGTGCAACCGCGGCCGAAGTAAGCATTGCCTTTGAGCAAGCCGACGTCTGCGCCTATACACCGCAAGAATCCTTTGATTTGGTCCTTGATTCTGGATGCTTGCACTCCCTAAGCGACAAACATAAATACCGCCAAAACCTACTTTCATGGCTTCGACCGGGTGGACAATTCGTCCTTGTTCATTTCAACAAACGCCATTTTTTCGATTGGCGACCCATGGGGCCATCACGACGGAAGCAAGCGCAGCTTGAGGAATTCTTGGGAGCAGAATTTCAACTGAAAGAATACCACGAAGAAATTAGAAAGGTTCCATTACCGATCGGCCCATCAGCATTGATCAGCACCTATTGGTTTCAGCGCATGCCGGAAGCCTGATTTCATCGTCCTTCCACCCTTACTGCCAACTCACCCCCTCATTTTGGACCCCCCTACGGCCAGAAACTCAACGAAACCCCTGTTGCTTGATTCCGTTGGTGGGCACCCCGGCTTCCTGTGGCGGTTCCTGACTCCGACAAAGGGGTTTCGGTACGGCGTCTTCGATGTCGGTTTGACCAGATGCCGTGATCCGCCTCCATGGAGGGTCAGGGAACGCCACAGACGACAGAAGCGCCACAGACGACAGGAGCGGACGGGAAGTTCAATAGTGAGCCTATAGAGCCACAGAGGGCAGAAGGAGGTCGAGAATGACTGACCCTGCCCCCCAGTGGAAGACGCCCCAAGAGATGGCCGACATGCTTCGGACTTCGACGACGTCCGTGAGACGAGCCGCTCAGCGAGGGACGCTGGAGTCGATTCGCAACACCCCTCGGGTCATCCGCGTCCGCTTGCCTGCAGGTCGCCGTACGGTACAGGACCACCCGTGTATTGCCCCAATCGCTTCTTATGCTGAAGGGCTGCGCTGGTGCGTTCCCCGATGGCCTCGCGCTCCCACTCGCTCACAGCAGCCATCTCCAGTGCATGGCCAACACTCCATGAGCGGGTGTACGGCTTGTTGTCGGTGAGGTCTCTTTGCAGGTCAGCAGGCAGCGCGAGCAGACCCATCACCTGCGTCACTCGTGCGCGGGTAATCCCCTCGGCCCGTGCGATGTCGGCCCTGCGTAGTCCCCTGCTCCCAATCTCCTGCTGCCAACGCTGTGCCTTCCTCAACGCGAGGGCGGCAGTTGATGGTCCTTCGGCCAAACGCTGGGCACGGGCGACTCGTCGTGCCTCCCGCTCGGCACGCACCGAAGGAGGTCGCTCACGGACGGGAAGGCTGCAATGGTCGATGATCAGACCTGTACGCCGCGGTTCGCCTTTGCGGAGCCATATAAAAAGCCGTCCTTCGGGGCGGTTTTTTTGTGGCGATCTTGGTCCAAAGCCGAGAAACACGACGCTCACAGCAGAAGCCGATATTACGAACGACCTGAGGGTTCAGTCCTCGCGTCCTTCCTTCAACTCATCAGTGGAGCCATGCCGATGCAAACTCAACCAGACTCTACCCCTAGTGTTTCCGTCATCGGACTGGGTGCAATGGGCTCGGGCATCGCTCAGACATTGCTCGAAGGCGGCTGCACGGTTTCGGTCTGGAACCGGTCGCGGGAAAAGGTCGATGCGCTCGTCGAAAATGGAGCCATCGCCTGCACTGGACCCGCCGATGCGCTGGATGCGAACAGCCACGTCATTGTGTGCCTGTCGGACTACCAAGTATGGCAACAGATCATCGAGTCACACGACCTCGCCCCTCACTTTAAAGACACCTTCATCATTCAGCTCACCACGGGCACCATCGATGATGTCCAGGCCCATGCCTCGTTCATCCGAGACCACGGCGGCCATCTCGTTGATGGGGCCGTGATGTGCTACCCGCGCAATCTCGGAACCGACGAAGCGGCGCTCCTGCTCTCGGGTGAGCCCGACGCCATGAACCATTGCAGCCCGATTTTGAGCATCCTGGATGCGACGTGGACGAACTTGGGTGAGGACATCAATCGGCCATCCGTACTCAGTCGGTCGTTGATGTCCGGCCTAACCGGCGCGATCATGGGTCTAGTGAATGGGGCAGCCATCTGCCGGGCCGGTGGCGTACCACTCGACGTCTTTATGAAGTTCAACGAAGGCACCAACAGCATCCTCCTGTCCGAGCAAAAACGCCTGATTGAAGCGATTCGAGATGGACGCACCGATGAGACCGAGGCGTCCATTAAGGCCTGGCGAGAAGGAAATCAGGCATTGATCTCTGTCGCAGCCTCACTGGGCACCGACCTCTCTCTGCAACACGCCATTCAAGAGGTATTCCAAAAAGGAGGGCGAAAGGGGCTCGACGAACACGACATCTCCGCATTGGTGGATGTGTTCGGGCCCAGAAAGTGACCGGAGTTGCAAAACGAGCGCGTCACCGCAGTCCGACACAAACCCAATGACCGCCATGCGCAGTCCCCTGCTTCGAATCTCCCGCTGCCAACCGCCGGACACGGCCAACCTGTCGAACCTCCCGCTCCGCTCAAACTGAAGGGGACGCTGCCAGACGGGGGGCGTAGTTGCCGTTGAGAGTGAGACCCTTACGTCGCAGATCACCTTCGCGGAGCCATTTAGAAACGAACACGAACCACAAGCTAATCCCAAAGGTTTCGAGTCTACTGAATCGAGAGTCGTCACTCGGCCTTTCAAAATTGGCAACAACACTCCATCGGTTTTCGCCCACGCAGCGCCGCTCAACGGTGCCGGATCTCAATTTCTGTGACTCACAGATGGAATCTTTTAGCTCTGGAACGATTTTCGTATTGGGTGTAGAGTTGACTCAACCCAAATGCCTTAAATGAAGGTGCTATTTGGTAAAAATAGAGGTTCACACATATGAATACGCGTTCACCAAAATCGGCGTCAGTCCGTAAAGTCATTTTTGGAATCGTTATCATCGCCTTGTGCATGACCGGTTTAGGTCTATTCGACTTGGCGGGTGTACAAGCCCATGCTGGAAGTAATGTCGGCACCGAAGCTAACTCGGGACTCGAAACTCTCGTATCCGGCGAGGTGGACCCGCGCGCCGCGCGCGACATCGCAGCCGGTAGCCAGTTGGCCAGCTCCATGAACCGCACACTTGGCGTAGGTCTGTCGCCCATTTTCGGATTGGGCGTAATGGGTGCTTACGACTACATAAACTCGGAAGAAAAAAACCGTATTTGGTATGCATATCCAATATTTTTCATACCGGTCTTACTCGTTCTAGTTGGGATTATCGCCAAAGATGTTTTTGGCATTGTCTTGGGGCCACTAAAGCAGAGTTTCGATGCATTGGAGGTAATGGTTAACAAGGCTGGTGGAAGCTTGGGTCTCATCGCAACGATGACTTATTCCGGAGTTACGATGGGTCCCGGAATGGGCGAACTCTCAATGGTAGCACTCGATACGATCTTTCCTGCCGCTCACGCCGCCCCCATTGGTGCAGCTGCCACCACCAACTCTGCAGTTGCTCTCATGGGCTCTTTTTTCGCCTCCGTGCTCAGTGGGATCACCTACTCTGCGGTTTGGCTCACAGGGCAAACGTACACCATCGTGATGTTCTTAAATCCATTTTCGCCGCTCGATCCGATCTTGAAAGGGGCGCGGGCATCGTTCATGGGACTCATGACGGGAATCACAGCCGCATCACCGGTAGTTGGAGTCGTGATCTGCTTGATTTACTTCGTGGCTGCATACGTAGTTGCTGGTTTTTGCCTTCGCCTTTCTTCCTATGGAGCCGTTTTTGCATGGGAAACGTTGCGGCGCCGTGGGAAGGGGAACCCCAATGACCCGAGAGGCATCCTGTCCTTCGCGTGCAAAGGGTTCAAGGGGGTCCCCAATCGGACACTTGGGTACCTGCAGAAAAAGGATTCCGAACTACTGTTCGAATATCGGCCTTGGTTGTTGCTCAAACCGCGCTCTTACTCCGTCAATGCGGCCATGCTTCAAGGCCTCTCTTGTGGAGCAGTCTATTCATCGGTTTACACCAAGCATGCAGATGGAACCGTTCGAGATGTACTGCATCTGCCACCCCGTTGGGTTGGAAAAGAACCGACCCTTCAAACCATGTTCGACATTCCTGAAATGCGGGACTCTGCGATCAAGGGTGGCATAAAGGATGGCATCGATTTTGTTCGGTCGATGTTCTATTCCACCGGTGTCTCGGGCGGCTTGGCACCAGCCCACGGTGGTTTCGCACCGGCACCCATTCCAGCGCCCGTTCATCCCAGTCCTGGGCCTGCAGCCAGCCCAGCACCTGTACAACCTGCACCTGTACAACCTGCACCCGTACAATCCAGTCCGAAACCGGTCGCCTCTGAGTCTGCTCGGCCATCCTTTTGCACCCACTGCGGTACAAAGTTGTCTTCAGCCACCAAGTTTTGCACCCAATGCGGTCAGGCCGTATAGGGCGCGCTGATTTTCCATGAGCTGATGATGGTTGAACCCGAGGGTCTTCTACGCGGACCGAGACGGTCTAGGGCGTCGGTCGGGGGGTTGGAATTTGTACTCGGCTTCCATCCAGATCAGGCATAGGGATCCGCCAACGACTGCAGGCCCGACCAAAAATGGAAGTAAGATGGGGATTGATACAGCAGCGCCCGTCCAACACACAAGTCCACAAAACATGGGGAAGTATCGGCGAATGAAAAGTAATTTCTCTTTAAAGGTCCAGCCGCGGACACTGGCCATGAAGTCAAAACTCATTTCCCACGTGGGAATCATGGCGACAAACACCAGGTCAACGAGTTGACCAATCCCTGGAATACACCACAAAATGAGCTTGGGTCCTATACCAAGGGTTACGATGAAGAACACCCCGTGAATCATACCTTGGACTGTAGCTTTCCTAGTCCATTTTTTGGTTAAAACCGGGTCTTCCCAAGTTGAGTATAGGCCTTTCTTTTCCCGGTCTTCTATGGTGTCGCATATGGATTCTAAGAATCCACCGGCAACGGGACCAAAGGCCTTATGAGTGACCCAAACGGAAATGTACATCCCAGCAAGATAGGCGAAAAAAAACAGTATTCCAGAAACGATCAATGCTGAAAGTATGAAGTACAAAAGAATGTTGATTACGATGAATATGCCGGTCCACATAAGGATCGGCGTCTTCATTTTTTTGCGTAAATCTGGGTTCCTTTTTAAATATTCGTTGGCAAGTATCGGCAAGCGCAAACCGAAGAAGAACTGTTCGAAAATGTTGAAGGACCAAAACGGCTTCATGGCTTCCTTGGTCCAGGCATCATGTTCCTGGCCAAGGGGGTTTCCGTCGAGCCGCCGTTTGGCCAGGGGGTCGAGTACGGTTCCTGCCTGCTGTTTGGCATTGTCCGCCGAAGCTTTGGCGCAGTACAATTGAAACCGTTGTTGCGTTTCGGGCTCGCCGATCCCCACTGCTGCGAGCTGGGCGGATGTCATGTTCTGTGCAGCGTCCACAGCACTACCCTCAAACACAGGGGCCAAGTCGGTGCGGTTCAGGGCTTCTAAGACGTCGTTGATGTCGTTCATGTGCTCTCCGTTGCGGGCTTTTATACCATGGTTATTTTCACCATTGAAAGTGAACTTGAAACCTGATTTTGTGTGTGTCATAGTGTGACGGTTTACGGGAGTTCGAAACGTATGTGGCGACGTCTTTCAGTCGATGCACACGGCATGTCGGACCGCTGTTTTCACGGGCTCTTGTTGCGCCTCAGAGACACGGGCGCAAGGGCACCAGGATCTCCGAAGTTTCGCCTCTGGGGTGTGGCTTCATCACTACAAATGATCGGATAAAACATGATTGATCTAGCGTATACGGCACAGGCCCCCCGCGTTCCAAAGGACAACTGGGGACCGTTGCTGCAGCAAGCTTTCGGGACAACGAATATTTCACTCGAGTCCCAGATTCCGTATGTGTTGCGGATCAAGAGAGGCAGGGGAGTCCAAACGGTTCGTTTATCTGAGGAAAACCATGGAACCCGCGTGACCGTCGATGGACCTCAACCATTCACGCTCATCGCGCTGTTGCTGATTTTTGCACTCACGGTTGCATCCACACTTGGTACGGCAGTGATCTTTTGGGGGATTGTGTATTTTGTAAACCGCGCTAGACAGCAGGGGCTATCCGGTGAGATTGTCACGGCACTCAGTGCTGGCGCGGTGGCCAGCCCCGCGCAGCCATCTGCACTTCCTGTTCCACCCGCGGCTGTTTCCGCTCAACCCGCGGCCGTTCCCGCTCCACCAACAGCTGCTCCTGTCGCGAACGATGCACCCGCAACACTCGCAACGGAATCGGCGGATTTAGCCCCTGCTTCGAGCACACCAAAGTTTTGCCCACACTGCGGTGCAGCCGTGAGTGGGGGCAAGTTTTGTGGTGTTTGCGGAAAAGGTTTGTTGCTTGATGTGTGAGAGCCGAGCGATCACAGCCGATGTGGAGTCACTTACCGAACTCGCCAACAATCGTTAACATCTGGAAGGGACTCCATAAGACTGTTTTAGATTGGCTTTGTTAGACGGCATTTTGGTTCCAAACCTACTCTGCATGCGTAATCGACGCGCGGACTGGCACGATCAGCCCAAGCTCGAATAAACATTAGGGTCACCCACCACCCAGTCAGCCAACAGTGTGGCAATTGACGACCCGCCGTTGCGCTGC
>DEBL01000395.1 GCA_002348535.1 Deltaproteobacteria bacterium UBA2957
CAACCCAGTGGGAGTGTACCGCTGCATAGTCATACACCCCGGTCCGTTGATTCCGGCATCTTGAGTCGCTGCCCACCTGTGTTCCCGTACACATTCCATCGGTAACTTGGTGCCCAAAGATAAAGGGACGGTTTTCTTCTAGGCCCGCCACCGCACTCTGAAACTCGGTGAAGGTGCACATTCGCCGCGGACCAAATTGACCGCTCGCCAACAACTCTCTCAACTTGTGGGCGTCCCACACGCTAAGCCCATCCGTCGCGTAATGGGTGCCTTTGCCCGGAAACGGGTGGCTCTCGATGCAAAACGGGTTCACTGCAACGCGACGCACCTGCACAACCGGGTCAACGGTGTCGGTCTGGACCCAACATACCGTTGCGCCCGACTGGGCAGCAATGGCCGCCCCACAACCCTTCTCGGGGGCATCGACCCGTTCGAGATGGGCGGTGGGAACAATGCCATACGGGTTGCGGACCATCCCCAATGCACCCTCTCCCCCAATCATCACGTACCCGGGCGGACAGGCAGAACCGTGGGCCAAGCCGGCGTACAGCAAGCCCGTCAGCAGCATTCAATGCTACCGGCGACCACTCTTTTTACCTCGACGCCGCTTGTTCACGCCGGTTTTCGGCGGCCGAAAGTCTCCGAAGAATGCGGTCGCCTCGATTCCAACCACCGGATAAAATCCGCCGTTGACTTCAGCCTCATCACCATCACGCGGGTCCCAAGTCTGGCGCCCTGGAATGTTCCAGTTCAGGTACGCCCCAACCTCATAACAGTTGCGTTTCGTCCTGAAGTTTGCCGCCGCTTGGCCGCGAAGGATGTAGGTATTTCCCTTCAGTTCACCCTCTCCATTGGTGTCCCACCGTTGTGTCCCGAATCCAGCGCCCAATCCTGCGAGGACGGTGACTCCGTTAGAGGCTGAGCCCACGAAATCGTATTCGAAAGTGATATTGGAGCTCCGAAAATCGCCTGACCCCGACTGAATCCACGCACGGCTTCCCACACGCTGGGCTTTCTTCATGTACAGCACTCCGTGCACACCGAACCCAATGTCGCCACGGGTCTTGTCCAGCACCGAGGTCTTGGAGCCATCTTCATTCTCGACTCGAGTGGCTGCAGGAAAGGACACCGGGTGCGAACCGGGCATGACCATGGTGTTCACTACGGGGCCAACGCCCCACATGTATGGCCCACTCGCGGCCTCAGCAGGGCTGGCCAGCGCGGCCATCAACATCAACAACATTACTTGCTCTCCTTAGCGGTAGCTTGGGGTAACTCTTGGTAAACGATTGTCGGCTCAACCATTCCTTGTCGGCGGGCCCGAGGAGACACCTCGACCCGTACGCCAATGCCCGGTTCGACCTTGAAGCCCTGACCGGCAAATGTGTACTCACCGCGCGGCAGGAGCCCGTTGAATCGTCCGGTGGATGAGCATGTATCGACGGCAGCTTGGACGGCCTTCCGTCGGCTGGGATCAAGTGGAATTACCGCAGCTGTTAGTTGGGCGGTGCGCTTTCGGTCGGCGATGAGCTCGACACGTCCGAAGTTGTGGTCGAGGTCGTATAGCCAGTCAACAACTGCTTCGGACGGGGCATCCGCCGCCGCGCGCATCAGACGGCCATGAACCTCAAGCAAGTCACCCCGTTCGCGAGCCGAGTACGCGGCCATCAGGTGAACGTCCGATGCAGCGGCGCCACCGATCGCGATTAATTGTGTGTACTTGCGCTCGACACCGGCCCAGATCTGGCGACGCCCAAGCCGTCGGATTTCGCCTGACAAGCGCTCAATCTCACCTTGCATTTCTTCTTGCTCAGCTTTGGTAGGCTTGACGGGCTCCCGGGCCGAAACCGGCAGCGCCAAACAGGTTGCGAGAAAGAGTACAAAGTGCATGCGAATGGTTCCCAGAGACTGCTTTAGCCTACCATTGGGTGTAATCGAGCGGGCAAGATTGGGCACCATTCGTTAGTCTTCCTCTGTGAATCCTTTTTCAACCGCCTTCACTCGTGGCATGCCCCACGGGATTGCCGCGGCAGTCCATCTCCCGAAACCCTCTGACGAAATCGCTGATTCAATTCTTCACCGACTGCATGCAGAGGAACGCGAGCATGCTGCGCAGTTGAAGGGGCGGCGGCGCACAGAGTGGATTGGCGGACGACTGGCCGCCCGCGTAGCCGCCCGGCAGCTGGGGGTGGACTTCCCGGCATTGCTGCCCGATCCCTACGGCGCGCCGCAGGCTCCTAAGCACCTTACCGTTTCGATTGCTCATAAAGAAGACCTGGCCTTTGCCTTGATCGCCCGCAAAGCGCATGGGGCTGTCGGCATAGATTTCGAGGTGACTGGACGCGATCGCAGTGCAATTGGCCCGAAGGTCCTCAACGCTTTCGAGCAAGCCGAAGTCGACTCACTCGCGCCCAACCGTCAATGGACCGCTATTCTGTTGCGGTTTGCCATCAAGGAGGCCCTTTACAAGGCGCTGGCGCCGCGCATGAAGCGTTACATTGGCTTTCAAGAGGTCCAAATCTCTGAGTTGGCTAACGGTTCGGCTCAGGTGAAACTTGAACTCCGGGAGGGCGATCCCCCTTCCCATGCCGAGGTCAAATACGAATGGATACCCGCTGGGCTTGTTACGACAGCGCGGGTTCGGTGGGATTGAACCCGATAACTTATGGCCCCTCAATCGAGAAACAAATGACCGACACAACCTCAAGCACCACCGTCATACAGCTTTTCCGGAAATGGCGCAGCGGCGATGAAGCGGCCGGGCAAGAAATGGCCCAGCGGTTCAGTGACTGGTATTACGCAATTTCCACGATTCGCGTACCGGGCACTGTGGGACGCCCCCCGATGGAGAGTGCATGCCAACAGTTTGCGCAAGGCATCGTTACGGTGACGCGTCCGCGTGCGCTGGTCGATTGGGCTCATGAGATTCTCGAAAAGGAGCTGCGCACCTCCGGATACGGTCTTGATGCGATGACGCCGACGGGATCTGATCATCCAAACGCAATGACCCGAAATCGTTCACCGTCTGAGTTGCTGGAGTCCGTCGCGGCCTCGGTTCCCGCGGACCTGCTCAACGTCCTCGCACTCGCCTATGACTCCGAAACATCACTGGCCACGGTTGACGCCGCGGCCGAGGCGCTCGGTGGCACTCCCTTTGCAATGCTGCAAGCCCGCTACGCCATCAAGCGCGCATTGCGCACTTCTCAGGACGTGCCATTCGCTGTTGCGCCTGATGAAGCCGACATGGACCGAGCGCCCATCTCGTTGTACGAGGCCAACCGACTGGCCTCTGGCAAAGAAATTGGTGACCTCGAGAAATGGCTGCTGAGCGACATTGACCTGTGCAAGGACATCGCGGAGTTTTCCGCCTTCGTTCACGCGCTCCGTGGCGGGGCGCTCAGCCAGTATGCAACGGCTCCAGCAGCGACCTCGGAAGCCCCCCCCCGTCCTACGCCGAATAATGCGCCGACCCGGACGACCCAGCCGACTCCCCAAGCCCCTGCGTCCGCCCCTGACCCGCTGCCCGCTGGAAACGAGCCTAAGGTCCAAAAGACCCCGCAACAGGAGGCCACTCCAGAGCCGGACATCCAACCGCCTGCAGCCGCGCCCCCCCCCGCGAAGACCGGTGCCATGCGGGCGACCTTGGTCACTGTGGCCACAGTTGTGGCGATGGTCGTCCTGCTGGCCATGATCATCGTTTTTGTACTGCGGGGTTGACCCGTGGCTGGAACATGGACTGTTGATCCGGCTATCCTCTCCAACCTTCGGGAGCGAGAGGCGAGACGCGCCCTGGTCGACGAACGCCTCGATGAAGCCTTGATTGAAGCCGAAGAACTTCTCGATGAAAACCCGGACAATCCAACGGGTCTTGAGATTTCAGGATTGGCTGCCCTGCAAATGGGCGACGTGATGATGGCGCTTCAAGCCCTCGACCGCTTGGTGTCCCTGCACAGCACGGATGCCCGAATCCTGCAGGCCTTGGCCGTCGCCCGGTTTGAAGCCATTGAGTATCGGGGTGCGCTCAATGCTGCCGAGCAGGCCACTATGAAGGACCCGACCCTCGCCGCCGGGTGGTTTTACCAAGGGCTCGCACTCGAGCGCCTCGGGAACGCCACCGCGGCCGATGAGCGATTTAGGACAGCTGCAGAATACGACGGCGAGCAGTTTCCCGTGCCCGAACGCAACGCGGACCTCGCATGGGACGAACTTCTCCAAGCGGGTCTTGAAAAGGTACCAGAATCAATCCGCGACTTTTTCAATGGGGTGCCCATTGTATTCGAGGAATACCCGGCGGTGGAAGAGTTGATCGAACACTACCCCCCAATCAGCCCCTTTCGCGACGCGCTGTACAGAGGTCAGGCTCCCGTCGAGGCGGACCCTTGGAAGACACGACCTCGTCAGATCATGCTGTATACCGGCAATCTGTCGCGCCCGACCCCGGCCCCCAACCTCATCGAAGACCGGATCGCAGACGCCCTTATGCATGAAGCCATGCACTGGCTCGGGTTGTCTCACCTGCCCGGGTAAACGACGCCTATTCCCATTCAATCGTCGCCGGTGGTTTGCTGCTGATGTCATAGCAAACGCGATTAATTCCGCGAACTTCGTTGATGATCCTGTTCGACATTCGCTCAAGAAGTTCCCAAGGGAGTCGAACGATGCTGGCGGTCATTCCATCGGTCGAGTGGACACAGCGGACGACTGCGGTCTGTTCGTAGGTCCTCGAATCCCCCATGACGCCCACGCTCCGTATGGGCAGCAAGGCGGCAAAACTTTGCCAGATGTCTCGGTACAGTCCTGCTCCACGAATCTCTTGGTCGACGATGGCATCGGCTTCCTGAAGCAATGCGACACGGTCTGGGGTGACTTCGCCCAGAATCCGAACTGCGAGACCGGGACCGGGGAAGGGTTGTCGGTACACGCGGTCTTCTGACATGCCAAGCTCGAGACCCAATAATCGAACCTCATCCTTGAACAGTTCCCTCATGGGCTCAATTAGTTTCATGCGCATCCGCTCGGGCAAGCCGCCCACATTGTGGTGGCTCTTGATGGTCGCGGACGGCCCTTTAAATGAGACGCTCTCGATGACATCTGGATACAGCGTGCCCTGAGCCAGCCATCGTATTTCGCCCACGGAATCGACAAGCTTATTGGCCTCTTCCTCGAACACTTCGATAAACAAGTTCCCAATCACTTTCCGCTTCGCTTCAGGATCCACCACACCGGCCAATCCAGACAGAAACCGTTCGCGTGCATCGACCACGGTGAGGTTGAGTTCCGAGAATTCTTGCGCGACACCGTCACGCTCGCCTTTCCGAAGCACGCCGTTGTCCACAAAAATGCAGTGCAACTGGTCCCCAATGGCTTCATGAAGCAGTCGAGCGGTGACCGCCGAGTCCACTCCTCCCGACATGCCACAGATGACATGGTCGGACCCAACCCGTTGCCGAATCACCCTCAATTGCTCCTCAATGAAGGAACCCATTGTCCAATCGCCAGTCACACCGCAGATTGAAAACAAGAAATTCCGAATGATTTGGGTGCCCTCTTTCGAGTGGGTCACCTCGGGATGGAATTGAAGCCCAAATCGAAGGCCATCGGCCCGCGCCATGGCAGCGACCGGACAATTGTCCGACCCGCCGATCACCGACCATCCGTCCGGCGCGTCTGCCACATGGTCTCCATGGCTCATCCACACTTCCGTCGACCCGGAGACACTCTCAAAAAGCGGACTCGCAGTGGTCAACACTTGTGCGAACCCATACTCCCGCCGCTCAGCCTTGCTGACGCGACCGCCCGCATTGCGTGCCAACAACTGCATACCGTAGCAGACACCAAGGACGGGAATATCAAGGTCCAGCCATGACGCATCGAAGGGAGGCGCGTCGTCGTCATAGACCGACGATGGCCCCCCCGACAAAATGAGCCCCTTCGTAGTTTCGAGGGTGCTTGGCGGACCATCCGTACACGGCCGAATCTCACAGTACACTCCCTGCTCGCGTATACGCCGCGCAATCAACTGGGTGTACTGAGATCCAAAGTCAAGAATGAGAATCGTGTCGTGTCCCGGCTGCAAGGTGCCCTCCAACGTGGAGCCCACCGTAACCCTCCAAGAAGAGATTTACCGCTGCAAAGACGCGGAGAATCCACCACCCGTCAATGCGTCGATACTGGCCGTCAGTTCTTGCAGCCTCAACTCATTTTTAATTTGCTCCTTGAGCCCACCCGCTGGGCTCAGGAGCTGTTCAACCTGAAGCCGTCGGCGGTCGAAGTAGACCCGTGTCACTTCGTCCAACACCTTGTCGCGAAGTTTGACGATGTCCTGCGCCTCATTGATCACACGAATTCGCTCCGAACTCATGACCAGCTTGTCAAGGCGCCATGCCAAGCGAACGCCGATTCCGTCATCGTTGTCCGCTCGGGCAGTGTTGTATTGATACTCTTCGTTGTCTACGCTGCCATCTCCGTTGAGGTCGAGGTAGCTCCACGTTGTGTAGGCATCCTTGTCACGGTCATAGCTCAGTGTCACGGCCGGCAGGGCGTAGGCTGTTCTGGATGCGCGCAGCCAGCCTTCGACCAATGCAGGGTTGGTTTTGGTGTAGTTCATCGCCATAGCTTGGACGGTCGAAACGGCGGGCTCGTCGCTAAACTGGCCCAAGACGTCTTCGACGCTTGTGAACATGCCTTTGTTGACCTTGCGTATGGTCAGGTCCGAAGCCAAGTGGCCGCGAAGTGCATCGAGCGTCGCAGCATCCAACTGCAGAATCCGAAGCTCCTCCACCGAACCGAGTCCGTTGCGTTCCGATCGCAGCGCAACAATGCGGTCGGCCTCGCCTCGATCGACTTCATCAATCATCGCCAACTGGTCGGCCGTGACATCATTCAACATGAACCCACGGTTCGCATCGGCACTCATGGACCAAAGAAGAGAGGAAAAAACTAACAATCGCATGGGAACTCCAAATCAGGAACCATCAAGGACACGGGACAAGTAACCGTTTGTATACACATCGAGGCGAGCGGTGGCCTCCAGAACGTCGATCTGGTGTTTCACCTGTTCGCGAAGTGACAGTGATCTCACTGTTCTGCGGGCATCAATCAGCCGCAAGCGAACGAGGGCCAGTTCACCCACAACACCGGCAATGTCGGTGCGATACTGGGTCAGCCGCTCTGAGACATTGGCGGCCATCGGTGCCAAGGAGCCGGGCTCCGAGATGCTGTACACCTCATCGCCGACTACCGTGACCGTCTCGTACAGTGACCCATTGTCGCCCGACACCGCTAAATCGGCCACCGATTGGGATGAGGAACCCGAGCACGCACCGAAGCAAGCGGTCACCCCTACGGCCCAGACGCCACGGGAAGCACCTCGGTTTGAGCGGGCGTCGTAATCCCCGGTGATGTGTCGATTCACCGTTCGTCGCGCGTTGATTTGCAGGGATGGGAGAAGCAGGGACTGAGCGAAGGAACCGTGGGTTAGGACGTTGTCCATGTCCATGCCCGGTCGGTTCAGGGCGGTGGCGACAAGAATGCCGACCGCAGCAGAGGCGGGCTCGCTCTCGACGGCCTCCACGAACGTGTCCGGTTCTTCCGTCGCGATCTTCAGGGCAAACATGCCATCGACCCCAGCCACGATGGGACCGTCCAGCAGCAGGCGATTCGCAGAGCTTGGAAGCCCGTTGGCAACCGGACGCCATCGCACTCCGCCATCCGTACTCTCCCATACCCCATCGAGACCGGCGGCAAGGATGTGCCCGGGATGGTCTAGGGCCAGCAGGGAAACGGTCCCCGGCAGCATGTTCCGTGATGTTGCGCGAAGCAGTTCCCCGCCATCATCGCTGCGCAAAACGCCAACAGGACCCGTGACCCAGAGTCCATCGACCCAGTGGGGGTCTACAGCAATGCTCCATACGGGTACATCGGTATCGTAGCGGGACAAGGTCTTGGCCCACCGAAGACCGTCCTCAGAGCGAAAGAGCCCTTCCGTCGTGCCGGCATAGATTCGCCCGCCATCTTGGGCAAAGGCGAACACCTCCACGCCCACAATGGGGTCGTTGACCTTTTCCCACGTTTGCCCTTGGTCAGTGGATATCCGAAGGCCGGCCTCGGTTCCTGCCAAGAAGTGGCCCGCGTGGCCATCTGCAAAGGCGTGTACGCGCGGTACCGACCCGCCTTTGGACCAAGTCAAGCCGTCATCGGTTGATACCCAAAGGCCGTCTGTCCGCGAAACAACTGCCACGCCCGTTACCGCTGTGGAGGCCCAGATTACGGCTCCCGAACGAGGGCCTAAATCAGCGCCATCGCCGCGCTCGTCACCAACCCAAAGGTCCGCCATCTCAGCCATCGAGTCGACCGATTCACTCTCGTCGACTGGGCTGGTCTCGGAGGATTCCTCATCATCGGCATTGTCCTCTTCCTCATCCTCGATCGGATCGCCGTCCCGCTCGTCGATAAGGCTTCTAATTTCCTCCATTAAACCTTCGGCATCCATGAGGATATCTTCCTCATCGAGATCGCCATCAGACTCAAAGGTCCCCCGATCGCTAGATAAAGACTCTTGAATGTCTCCTGCGGCGCTGATGCGGATCACCCCCCCGCGCGCGGTCAATGCCAAAATGCTGCCCTCAGCGGTACGGGCTATCGACACGATCGGCGAACGCACGCCGGCGCTTACCCAAACATGCCCATCGGCGTATGCCGGCCCGTCGGGCACTTCCATCGTGATCTCCTCCTCGCCAACCTCATCGAACGTCTGTGCGATGGTGGGATGGCTCCGGCCGAGCACCGCCGCACACGCAAGCGCGAGGCCCGTGGCGGTGACACGATGTGCAAGAATCGGAAGCAAGGCGGCTCCAAAGGGGTGGTAAGCCTAAACCGGTTTAGGCTGGCGAGGCAATGGGCCGCCCGCGGTATGGTGGATCCATGAACTATGTTTTACAGGGGGGGCGGCTGGTCACCCACTCCGCTCCGGGTGGCCGATACGTTGAGTTTGATGCCGATATTGTTGTCGAAAACGGCCACATTGCATCCGTAGTGTCTCCCGGATGCAGCGGTCCAGACCTGCGCAGCATCGATGTGTCAGGGCTGTGGTTAGTTCCTGGATTTGCCCAGGCCCACACACACCTGATTCAAACGCTCTTTCGGGGCATGGCCGATGATCTATCGCTCCTCGACTGGCTTCGTCACCGCATCTGGCCGCTTGAGGCTGCGCATGACGCCGAAAGTGCCTATTGGTCGGCTCGGCTGGGGCTGACGGAACTCCTGCTTGGGGGAACCACTGCGATCCTCGACATGGCCTCGGTCCACCACACCGAAGCCGTGTTTCAAGCCGCCGAGGAATGTGGAATTCGCGCGCACATCGGAAAGGCCATGATGGACCAACCGAACGAGGCAGGGTTGTCGGAGTCAACCGAGGAATCAATTCGCAGCAGTTGCATCCTAAGAGACCGCTGGCACGGACGGGGGCGCCTACGGTATGCATTCGCTCCACGGTTCGTTCCGTCCTGCACGGAGAAATTGCTCTCGGCCAGCCTGCAAGAAGCAAGGCGAACCGACTGCCTGATTCACACCCATGCATCTGAGAACACCGACGAGGTTGAGTTGGTCCGCTCATTGACCGGAAGAGAAAACATTGAGTATTTGCATGACATCGGCATGACCGGTTCCGATGTCGTTCTAGCACATTGCATCCATTTAAGTCCGGCTGAGCTGCGTATACTTACGGAGACCCAGACTGCAATTGTCCATTGCCCCGGCTCCAATCTCAAACTCGCAAGCGGCGTTGCCCAAACTCCTGCCATGATCCGGAACGGTTCGCGCCTCGCGATCGGAGCCGACGGCGCTCCATGCAACAACCGTCTCGACATGTTTGCGGAGATGCGGCTCGCGGCCCTCATTCAAAAGCCATCGGAGGGAGCCGACGCGCTTGCCGCCGCCGATGTCCTGGATGTTGCGACCGTCCACGGGTCCCGAATCCTTCGCACGGGGGGTGGCGACCTTCGTGTTGGTGCAGCGGCCGATATTATCGCTTTAGACCCAAACCTTCCTCACAGCTTTGGCGGCGGCCCGCCTGTGGGCAGCCTTGTCTATGCCATGACACCGGCGAATGTTGTGCACGTCTGGGTGGGTGG
>DEBL01000315.1:0-5111 GCA_002348535.1 Deltaproteobacteria bacterium UBA2957
GCCGAGCAAAGCCGCGATGAAGCCTTGGCTGGCAAAGCCGCTGCTGAGGCGGCTCGAGACGCGGCCCGGCGTTCAGCCGAATCCGGTGCCGGCGACGCCGCTTCATCCGCGGAAGACTTGGCCAAGGCGGAGGCAGAAATCCGCACCGTTCGCGAGCAGAAGGATGCGGCAATCGAGAAAGCGGCCGCCACCGAATCGTCGTTGCGGACGCGGATTGAAGAACTCGAATCCAACTTGCGGGGCGCGGCGACAGATAATTCAAACGCGACCGACGCTGCATCCACTAAGCGGATCGCCGAACTCGAAGCCACCATTGCCGACCTACGAACGAAGGCTGCCAGTGCAGCGCAGCCATCGGCCGATTCGGCGGGAGGGGGCACACAGGCCGCCATTGTGCTGCAGACCCTGCGCTCAGCGATTGGGCAACACCTGAACCGAATCGAGTCTGATGAAGACAACTGGAAGCAGAAAGAAGTGGCCATTGGAAACGCAATCCAAGAACTGCTGGCCATGGTCCAGAAAGACCCATCAAACCGCACTATGGTTTACAGTCTGCTCAATGACCTTCAAGGCGTTCTTGATGTTGGCCGCACCCTCGTCAAACGGAATCGTCAACTGATCGACGAAGAAAACACCGCCATCACGGAATTGGAGCGGAACCTCTAACGCCTGTTCGTCTCACGCCTGTCACTGCACGCATCGTACAATCTGGATATGCGGCCCCCGAATGGAGGGCAATCGTGCTGTCGGCCAGACCTGAATCGCCTCGGATGTTTGAGTCCGATTTCGTCGATTTCTTTTCGCGCACACCGTGGTGGAGCATCCCTCTGATCTGGGGCCCAATCGTCCTTGGGTTGTTCGGATACGGGTTGATCTCGGCCGAGGTTGTCTGGTGGGTGGCGGTCATTCAGGCCGTTCTGGGCGCAGTGTTCTGGACCTTCTCTGAGTACTGGCTGCACCGTACCGTATTTCACTGGGAACCCGACAATGCCTTCGGTCGTCGATTTCATTTCATTCTGCACGGCTGTCATCACACCTGGATCAACGACCCGTACCGTCTGGTCATGCCACCCGCAGCGGGAATGATCATCGCTTCGTTATTCTGGGCCCTCTTCACGGCGGTCGGAACGGGGCTCGAGCCGTGGGGCATCGACCCCACTTGGCGCTGGGCCTTCTTTGCAGGATTCTTGGGCGGCTACATCAACTACGACCTGACCCATTACGCGACGCACCACGTCAAACTCAAGAACAAACGCCTCAAGAAAATCCGTCAGCACCACATGAAGCACCACTTCAAGGAGCCGGACAAGAAGTACGGATTCACCACATTCTTCTGGGACAAGCTGTTTGGCACATACTGACTTCGTCCGGCATGCCCACTCAGTGCGTCAGTAGCAATCGCCGTAATCGTACGCGAAATCGGAACAATCGAAGTATGCGCCGTACGTCCCGTCATCGCAAAAGCCGTCACCAAGCCAACTCTCAGGGGCACATCCACCGAGGCAGTCTTCGACCTCACCCGTGGCACAGGTGGAGACCTCCGTCCATCCGCCGCCGGAACTGGAACAGTCGCCACCATCGTAGCTGAATGAGGCACAATCAAAGTCGCCGCCCCACGAGGTAGTCCCGTCTTCGCAGTACCCATCACCGACCCATGAAGCGGGATAGCAATCGCCGTTGCAGTCTTCGATATCCCCCGTATCGGCGCAGCCCCAAGAGTCCCAGCCCGACGATCCGCTGCCCGAGTCGTAGCTTTCGCAGTCGCCCTCGTCGTACGCGAAGGCAGCGCAGTCAAAGTCAACGCCAAGCGACCCACCGTCATCGCAGTACCCGTCTCCGAGCCAACTTTCCCACGCACAGGTGCCCGTGCAGTCCTCGATTTCACCAACACCACAGCCGGCATCGCCGCCCCAATCGTCACTCGAGTCCGAGCAGTCTCCGCCGTCGTAGGCAAACTCGGCGCAGTCAAAGTCGCCACCCCACGAAGTACTGCCATCCTCACAATAGCCATCACCGACCCACGCGTAGGGGTGGCAATCGCCGTTGCAATCTTCCACATCGCCCGCGTCCGCGCACCCCGCGTCATCGGGAGAACCCACCGAACCCGCATCGGAATCACAATCGCCGTAGTCGTAGTCGTATTCCGCACAGTCAAAATCGGCGCCCCACGACCCATCGTCGCAATATCCGTCGCCAAGCCAACTCTCCGTCACACACACACCGGAGCAATCCAACACCTCGCCGAAGGAACAACCGGAATCATCGCCCCAGCCATCGTCTGCTGTGCCTCCGCCATCGTCGGAACCGCCGCTTGCCAGTCCATCGTCGCAGTCGCCAAAATCGGCATCAAAGTCAGGACAATCGAAGTCGGCGCCCCACGACCCATCATCGCAGTAGCCATCGCCAAGCCAACTCTCCGGTGAGCACTCGCCCGAGCAATCAACGACAGCCCCAGCGTCACAATCGGAACCAGTTCCGTCGTCTATTCCTGACCCGTCGTCTGCATCCGAACCATCGCTTGCACCGCCCGACTCACAATCGCCGTAATCGAAATCGAAATCAGGGCAGTCGAAGTCGGCGCCCCACAACCCATCGTCACAGTAGCCGTCCCCAAGCCAGCTCTCCGTGGAACAACTCCCCGAGCAATCGAGCACCTCTCCTGCACCGCATTCGGAACCGTCTGAGGTGTCGTCTTCGTCCGATTCATCGTCACCCGAACCGCTACCCGCATCCGAATCGCAGTCGCCATAATCGAAGTCGAACTCGGGGCAATCAAACGAAGCATCCCAAGCACCATCATCGCAGTACCCATCCCCAAGCCAGCTCTCGGGAGAGCAGTCGCCGTCGCAGTCAACGATCTCGCCAGCCCCACAGTCTGCGGAATCACCCGCGTCGTCATCCGAGTCTGACCCGTCGAAATCGCCATCCGATGATCCATCCGAATCGCAATCGCCTTCGTCGAAGTCCAACTCGGCGCAATCAAAGTAAGCACCCCAAGTTCCATCGTCACAGAACCCGTCCCCCAGCCAGCTCTCCGGTGAGCAATCGCCGGCGCAATCTATAATTTGCCCTGCAGCACAGTCAGCGTCGCTCGGCCCATCATCACCGGTGCTCCCGTCATCGTCGTCTCCTCCCGACTCCCCGCCGTCAACGCAGTCGCCATCGTCGTAACCGAGTTCCGCGCAGTCGAGGTCAGCACCCCACAAGCCAAAGAATCCTTCGTCGCAGTAGCCATCGCCAAGCCAGCTTTCCGAGACGCATGTACCCGCGCAGTCGAGTATTTCCCCGGGGCCGCATCCGGCGCCTGATCCCGTGCTGCCACCGGACCCATCGGAGCCGCCATCGGAACCACCCCCGCTCGACTCAACGCAGTCTCCCCCGTCGGCCGAAAACGAGTCGCAGCTAAAGTCAGGACCCCATGAACCATCGTCACAAGCACCATCTCCAACCCAAGACGACGGCCAACATTCGCCTGTGCAGTCTTCAACCTCGCCCGGTGCAGTACACGACCCGGATGACCCCGAGCCGGAACCGGAGCCCGAACCCGATCCATCGGAACCGGAGGAGGCGCAATCTCCACCGTCAAAGGCAAACTCCTCGCAATCGAGGTCAATGCCCGGCCCGTCATCGCAACGACCATCGGCCCGAACCGAAAAGTCCGAGTCATTCCAACAGAACATGGCGCAGTCATATGTGCGATCAACACCGCAATCATCACCCGGACTGAGTGCTCCGTCCGATGCCCCTCCGCCATCAGAACCTGCATCTGCATCTGCATCTGCATCGGCGTCCGCATCCGCATCCGCGTCCGCATCAGCGTCCGCGTCGGATTCAGGGTTGAACGCGCCACCCACGTTGTCCAGCCGACCAGAGTCCACCTTGCCGGTCGTGTACGGAGTCAGTCCGCACCCCATCATCGCTGTCATCAAGGCTGCATAAATTACGTTGGTCCGCATGGCTTCCCTCGGGGATTCCCCATTGTAGCGCACAAATTGTGCACCCAAGGCGACGAGTCAAGCGATTTTAGCCAGCCGAGAATGCCAGTCTCAGATCGCAGGGGAGATTGTCAGCGACACCATACCTTCGGAAGAGAAGTAATAGCCCGTCACCACGATGTAGTACGTCGACCCTGCATAGAAGCGCCGAGTCAATGACTCCGTTCCACCGGAACCGGATGTGTCTTCGCACTCCAACTCGGTCGAGCAATCGGCATCGAACACCGCGATGACCACATCAAAACCAGACCCTTCCGCGACGATTTCGTAGTCCCGAGTGTACGAGGGTGACCACTTGAAGGCGAGGTCGCCAGACTCCCCTCCAAATATGTCACAACTGACGTCCCAGTCCGATGACCGCGACTCGGTCGACTCCATGATTGTCGATGTCAGCAGCGAATCGAAGAAGTAGGAATCAAACACACATTCATCTGACCCGGATCCGGAGCCCGATCCCGAGCCCGAGCCCGAGCCAGTCGACCCACCACCGCAGATGCAGCACATGGCCATCGAGTCGAAATCATCGTCGTCGTATTCACCGCACCAAGATGGGAAGTCTTCGTAATCGGTGCACGAATCCCCGGTTATGTCCGTCGCCCCATCATCGGTATCGACGCATTCGCCGGGGTCGCCACTGCCAGACCCGCTCCCTGAACCACTCCCCGACGAATCGCAATCGCCGTCGTCCCAGTCAAACTCACTGCAATTGAAGTCCGGGCCGCCCCATGCGCCGTCTTCACAATAGTCATCGCCAACCCATCCGCCCGGATAGCATTCATCGTTGCAGTCTTCGATGTCGCCAGGATCATCACAGGGCCCAGAACCACCCGATCCCGTGCCTCCCGAACCGGACCCGCCCGAGCCCGATGAGTCACAATCGCCATCGTCGTAGTTAAACTCAGGGCAGTTGAGGTGAATCAGGTAGGAGTCGTCGCAGTTGCCGTCGCCGCGCGCGCTGTATTCGTCGTCGTCTTGACAAAACAACTCACAGTCAAAGGTCTGCCCGTCGCCGCAGGGATCTCCAACCCCGGGCTCCTCTACCGGCGATCCGTCTGCATCGGCGTCGGCGTCGGAATCCGCGTCAGAATCCGTGTCGGCGTCCGCGTCGGCGTCCGC
>DEBL01000315.1:5427-16904 GCA_002348535.1 Deltaproteobacteria bacterium UBA2957
CGGCGTCGGCGTCCGCGTCGGCGTCGGAATCCGCGTCAGAATCGGCGTCGGCATCCGCGTCGCCATCCAACTGCGCGGTCTGTACGGGGTACCCATCCAACTCCGGATCAAGGCCTGTTGAACACCCAAACACAAACCACGAGCCAAGTAATATGCGATTCACCACCCACACCTCCGGACGCCAATGTACCGCAAATTCTCGACGCCGGTGGGCAATTACTGCAGACTTTAATTTATCGCTGAAAGTCTGCCGCGGACCGAGGCGCAAGTTTGTATGAGCCCCAGTTGTATGTCAGTACACCGGTGACCTGACGGTACGAACCCCCAATCATCGACACATCCATGAACGTGTCGGCGATGCCGATGTACCAGTTGGTCATGGGGTTGCCGCGATCATCTTGCGCTCCCGACAAAGCGACTCCCTCGAGTGTGATCACGACACCCTCGTACGGCTCCCAGTCTGGTGGAATGGTCATCAGCGTGGACGCATCCACCGTCCGATCAACGGCTGTATCGCTGATCTCGACCGATTCGTTTACGATCAACTCCGTCAGGCCATGCCACTCAGCAACCGTCCCTGAGACATCGATCACGTCGCCACGTTCCACATCTGCATTGGCTTCGTCGAGGTATACCCAAAGGCCTGACCACGGACCCCCACCGGGATCCTGAACAAAAAACCCAGGCGCACGGATACCCATCGGCGTTGTGACCGTTACGCCATTCAACTCGGCGCGTGCCCCCTCCGTTATCCGACCGGTTTGAACATCCCGACACCCGGTCGTTCCATCAGCACGAATCAGACTACCGGTATCCGTGGGCTCTTCCGGCGCGTTCGAGGGGCCAGCGCCACCATCGGGATCGGAAGATTCCGTCGCATCGGTGTCGACGGATGAATCATCAACTTCCGGCGTCGGATAGACGCCTTCAATGTTGGCACAACCACTGACAGCGGCAGCCACTGATACCCAGACTATACGATTGTTCATTTGGTGCATTCTCCAGGTGGGGATCGGCCCCAGTCCAAAATCCGCCGGCGGATAACCCTGCCCCTCGGTGGCACCATTGGGTTCACGAAAGCGTCACGAATCGACCGCAGGCGTTTCAGGAGATAAGGCCCTTCCATCCCCCCCGCGGAGAGAGTCTCATGGGCCGCGAACCCGTTCCCACCATTCATCCCGAAACCTCACCGTCTCCGTCTGAAGGAGCGCTGAACCCCACGGCTTGGTCCGCGCTCATTTTGGCGCGTGTGAACCGGTCGGACACCGGAACGTTGGTGGCACGTCACGGCGACACCGAACGAGTGCTTCGTTTCATTCGAGGCACACCGGTCTCCGCGATCTCCAGTGCTGACGCTGAACACTTCACAGAAACCTTGGTCGGGACCGGGGGGCTTGAGCGGGCCCGGTTGAACTGGATCCGCAAACACACCGGAGTCGACGAGACTGAAGTCGAAGCCTTGGTGGGTGCGGGTACCATCACTCGGTCGGTGGTAGATGCCCATCATGCGACTCATATCGAGCACCTCATTGCCGCCACGCTCGCTTGGCCAAGTGGTGAGTTTTCTTGGACACCGTCTCCGGCGATTGATGAGCGGTTCGAGCAAAATCTACTCCCGGAGGTGTCGGCCATTTCCGGACTGATGAATGGTGTTCTTGGGGGCTTCGATATGGGTGCACTGCACACATTCGTGGACTCAGACGCGGCCGGCGACTACTTGCCCGATCCTCGGATGACCGGCGGCACACCTCCCAGCTGGATTCCAGCAGACCTCAAAGGTGTCCACTCCGTTTTGGGCCAAGGTGAAACACGATTCCAGATGGCAGCCACGCTCGGGTGTGACCCTGAACGACTTGCTGCCTTGCTCTGGATTCTCACCGCGACCGGATGGGCGCATCGAGCAAAACCTCCCGCAGCGCTGATTCCCCTCGGCTCTGTCGCGATCATCCAGCACGGTGCCGCCGAACCAGCGCCACCAGTCGAGACCACTGCAGCACCCGTTCCTCCGGTGGCAACAGCGCCCGCACCAGCTTCAGCGAAGCCATCACCATCGCCGCAACCGACGTCGACCGAAAACGCATCGCCTCCACCTGATTCGCCACCCGCCGCGCACCAAAACACGCCGGCTGTGGCCCCAGCAGCAGCAGTGTCGATGCCACAAACACCCACCCAATCCCCCACACCCAACAGAAAACCACCCGTGGCACGGGCACCGGCACCCGTCGACACGGCGAAGGGATTGGACGAGGCCAAGGCATTCATCGACGCGAGCGACTTCGATGCCGCTTATGCGCTGCTCACCAAGGTTCGCCGCAACCGACCAAGCTGCCCCGATACCCTCGCAGCGCTGGGATGGAGCGCATGGCGGACAGGCAACCTGGGCACCAATGCCTACGACGGCCCTGAAGACTACCTCCTGCTGGCCCTCACATTCGATGCGCAGCACCCAAACGCTCTCGAATACTATGCGCGCATCGCCATCGAGAAAGGCGAAAAAGAAAACGCCCGCAATCGTCTCCTGCAGTTGCTGAAAGCATCCCCGGATTCGCATTGGGCCCAAGAGGCCCTCGATGAACTTACACCGAAAAACTCCAGCAAGGGTGGGCTTCGATTGTGGCCAAAGGGCGGATGATGAGCGAGCAAAACGACCGAAGCATACACATCATCAATCCGGACCCCGCCGCAGCAAACTGGTTGCAATCGCACCTTGCGGACACCGATGTTGAAGTCACGCAGTTTGCGAGCGCCGAAGAATACGGGACAGACCAAACACCGCCGTGGCTGCTTATTGCGAACGGTGATTCAGCGGGGGGGCGAACCCTGTGTGACCGATTCCAGCGGAATGCGTCTGCGGGTTCAGGCGGGGTGGTGTTGACCTCATCCTCTGTTGCGTTGCCGGAACTCCTCGATCACGGCTTCCTCGATACGGCAGCAGACTTGTATATCCGCCTGCCGCTTGCGACCAGTCGGTTCACCCATCACCTGCAGGCACTCCTCGAGGCGAGGATGGCTGCACGCATTGCAGCACGCGAAGCGGAGCTTGCTAAACGAGAGGCTGACGCAGCGCTGCAACTGGCGAATGCCGAGGCTGAACGGACCGCTGCGCAAGGCATGGTCGAGCGTGCCGAGGCACAAATGCTCGCCGCAGAAGAGGCGGTTCGCGCTGCCTCCGAAGCCCAGACGAACGCGGAAAATGCACGCGACGCTGCCACAGCAGCACAAGCCGAGGCTGAAGCGGCTCAAGAAGCAGCCGAAACAGCTCGAGACGATGCCGATCTTGCCCGTGAATCCGCCGAGCAAGACCGAGAGGCGGCGCGCCAACGGGCAGCCACGGCCGAATCCGCCGAGGCCACCGCAAAGGCGGCCCAAGACGCAGCGGAGGCCGCACGCCTCGAGGCCGAACGCCTCCGCGATGAAGCAACCGAACGCGCCCAACAGGCCACCGAACAGCGCGAGCAAGCCGAGGCGGCTCAAGAGCGCGCTGAGCGCGACCGGCACAACGCATTGGAGGCGCAGCGCGGCGCTGAATCACTCCAAGCACAGGCTGAGATGGACCGCGAGGAAGCATTCAGTCTCAAGGCGGTCGCCGAAGAGGAAAAAGCTGAGGCATTCGATCGCCTCAAGGTCGCGCTCACGCATCAAGACGAAATCCAGCAGGCCCTCACCGCTGCAGAAGAGAATGCGCGAAGGGCAGAGCTCCATCGGGACGCAGCCATCGAAGAACGCGACGCAGCCATCGAAGAACGCGACGCCGCAGTCGAGGCCTCAACGTCTGCCATCGAAGCCCGCAAAACCGCTGAAGAACTAACCAAGGCCGCAGAAGCCGACCGTGACGGCGCATTTGCGTCTCGCGATCAGGCACAACGCTTGCAGCGTGCTGCCGAAGATGCCCAAGCGGGTGCTGAACTGTTGCAGCAACAGGCCTTGGACGCTGCGGCGGAAGCCAACGCTGCACAGGACGAGGCCGAACAAGCGAAAAACGAGGCAATCGCCGCGCGAGACGACGCAGAGGCTGCGAAACAAACAGCCGAACAGCAACGCAACGAAGCCGTCGAGCAGCGTGCCGCTGCACTCGCAGCCAAAGAACACGCCGAAGAAGCCCGCGCCACCGCGGAGTCTGCGGCCGAAACGGCCAACGCCGCTCGGGAAACTGCGGAGGCTGCAGAGGCTGGCGCGCGCGAAGCCCAACAGCAGGCTGAATCGACACAGGTTGCGGCTGAGGCGGAGCGCGAACGCGCAAATACCGCGCTCGATGAAGCGATGGCGGCCCAGCGTGCTGCAGAACAAACAACCACCGAAGCGCGCCTTGAACTCGCAGCAGCTGAGGCGGCTCAATCTGCAGCAGAAAAGCAGCGAGACGAGGCCGTCGCCGCGATGGAACTCGCCCAACAGGGTGAGGCCGAGGCGCGTGCTGCGGCCGAGGCAGACAACACGGCTCGACTGGCTGCCGAGGAAACTGCAGCCCGTGCCATCGAGAGTCAAGAGGAGGCTGAAGCTGAACAAATTCGACTCGCATCTGTGGCTGACGAAGCCCGCGGTGCAGCCGAACAAGCCGTCAGGGCGCGCGATGAAGCGTCGGAGGCGAAAGCAGAGGCCGAGGAATCGGTTCTTCGTCTTGAAGGTGCGCTCGCGGCTGCCGAGCAACTCCGATCTCAAGCACTCGAGCAAAAAGCGGCTGCGATCGCCGCTCAGCGATCTGCCGATGAGCACGCAGCGGAACGGGACGAGGAAGCGGAGCGCGCGCGCGCCGAACGCAACGAAGCCATCGAATCAATGGAGGCTGCGAAGCAACAAGAGGCGGATGCCCTGAAAGTGAAAGAGGACGCCCTCAAGGCGAAAGAGGACGCTCTTAAAGCGAAAGAGGACGCCCTCTCCGCCAAAGCGACCGCCGAAGAGCAGGCCGCAATCACGTCGGCGAACTCAGCCAAGGCCGTCGACGCTGCGAATCAAGAGGTCGCGGATGCCGAGCGAGCCAAAGCCAAGGCCGAAGACGACTACAGGGCTGCCGCCCAAGAACGAGACGCGGCCCGGTCTGCACAGGAACTCGCCCTCGCAGAAGCCGACTCCGCTCGCAGCGCCCAACGAAAAGCTGAAGAGGCCGCGGCGGGTGCGGACTTGCTGCGGGAACAAGCGACTGAAGCCATGGAGACCGCCGAAGACGAGCGAGATGCAGCCCAGGCGCGTCAGGCCGATGCCGAGCTGGAAGCTGCCGCGGCAAAAGCAGCTCAAGAGGACGCCGAGCGCAATCAAGCCGAAGCCCATCGGACCGCTGAGGCCGAACGAACTCGCGCCGATGAAGCCGCGCAAGAGCGCATCAAAGCAAATGAAAAGCTCGAAGAAACCCGCGCTCAACTTGCGGCAGCCGAAGAGCGAACGCAACAAGCCCTCGCGGCAACTGATGAACTCGATCGAAATCTAAACCGCACGCTCGACCGCTTGAACCAAGCCAAAGAGCAGGCCACCGAAGCGCAGGCACGCATCAACACGCTCAACAATGAACTCGAACAGCAGGGTGCGGAACGCGACAAACTCGCAGCACAAGTCGAACAACAGAATGGAGCCGTCGAACTCGCGGCAACCCGCATCGCAGAGTTGGAGCGGACGTCCAGCGAGAACGAGATTGCCGTTGCGTCCTTGCGCGGACGTCTGCACGATCAAGAGGCCGATGTGGCGCGAGCGCGCGAGCAATGGAATCGAACGGAAGAGCAGCTCAACGGTGCGCTCGAGCAAGCGAAGGCATCGACCCAATCACTGCAGTCGCGCATCCGTGATCTCGAACAGAGCATCCAATCCAGCACTGCCACCGTGGAGCGCACGCAGCAACAAGCTGCCGATGCACGTGAAAAAGCGGACCGCCTCAAGGCCGAACGAGACAAGGCGCGATTCGAGTTGGACGCGCTGAGAAAAGAAGCTGAGGGCATCACCCAGAGCAGTGCGAAGCTCGGAGCCGAACGGGACCACGCCATTGACCAGTTGACTCTCTTCAAAGGCGAACGCGATGAGGCCGTGAAGGCGGTGGACGAGGCAAAACGAGAGCGTGACCAACTGGTTGAGCAGCTGAGTCAAATCGATCAACAGGCGGATGACGGGGTGTCGCGGCGGGAGGTCGAACGGCTTGAGTCAACCATTCGCGACCTTGTGGACGCGCGCAAGGAAGCCGACAGGCGCCGTCAGGAAGCCGAAGATGCCATGCGCAGCGCTCAAGACAGCAGCACAGCTGAGATTTACGCACTGACGCAGACTGTCGCCGCACTCAAGGCAGACCTCCAAGCGGAACACAGCGCTCGAGTCGCAGCCTGGGCGGCGGTTGAGTCGGAAATGGATGACTTTGAGATCGACGAATAGCGATCCTTACGCCCAACCTGCACACGTTCTGGTTTACATCGATTCAGGGTCGAACAGGTAGTACCCAACGGCGTTGGAGTCGCCGTAATTGTCGGTAATCCACAGGTGGATCTTGTCTCCAACGACTTGAGCTGCAACAGCTGACACTTCTCGTTCGGTGGTCAGGTGCACCGGAAGGGGGTTCCCCTCGTGTTTTTCCCACGAGATGCCGCTTCGGGAAGTCGCAAGGTTGAGGGTCGACACGCGGGGTGAACGCGCATTTCCGCCAATGTCTTCCCAGTCCGAGAAGCCGATGTAAAACATGTAGTAGATGTCGCCGATTTTAACGACAGAAGCGTCGGCGATTCCAGCGATATCGTACCCCTCGGGCCCAGAGCGGAGAACGGGGTCAACCATGATGTCCCAGTCTGCAAGGTCGGGGGAGAGTTGGGCTGCATACATGTGAACCGAATCCCCGCTTGACTGACCGCCAAGGTACGCCGTGACTCCACCGCTATCGCCGGCATACAAGGCAAAGGGCCACGTAATGTTCATGCCGCCGTAATCGGTCGTCTGCTCCAAAACCGGATTGGCATCCGACCGCTCCCAGCGCACCCCATCGCTGCTGGATGCAACGCCGACTCCAATACTCCAGGTAAAGCCATCGAAGACATAGCCTTGATACGCCATGACGTACCGGCTGTTGTAGTCATCTCGCACGACCTGCAGTGCACCCATGCCGTCTTCATCCCACGCCCCATAGACATCACTCAACACGGGGTTCGACGGGTGCGGCTCCCAGTCTGTGCCGTTGGTCGATACCGCAGTACCAATGCCCCAGTCGGCGAAATAATCGTCCCCGTCCATCGAGCCTTGATACCAAATTTGGTACACCGGGTGGCCCAAGACGAGGTTGGTGTAGAAGCCGACAGATCCCACTTCTGGACCCCACTCTTCTCCCGTCGTATCAAAAACAGGATTGCAATCGTACACGCTGAGTGGTGTGCCTTCGATATCCGAGAATGGGCAATCCATGTACGCACCCGGGTCCACTTCCGGCGCGATCGGGGTGATGTCGTATTCCTTGCTGCAAGCGGCCAACATGACCGCCACCGTCAACCCATGCTTACCAACCGTACTCATTTTCACACTCCACAATCTCATAGGTGTTGCATTCGTCAACATCGGAGAGACACGACGCGTATCCGGGAATGTCTGCTCCTTCCTCATCGCCATAGGTGCATGAACTCTCGCACTCTTTAAAAGAGTCGAACGACTCCATCGCACACTGGTTGAAGAGCACATCGCACACTTCATTGCACGGTCCCACTTCGATGGGTGTCGTGCATCCCAGCCCAAGCACCCCGAGCAAACCAAACACTCGCATTGCCACCTCCAGCCAAATCATACCCGAAAACCATTCAGTCAGCGGACCACCAACCGCTGCCGCACCGAGAACCGACAGGACATGTGCGTTCGAGATCGATTCCCGCATGCGCACGCCTGACCGATCGACTCGAGCGGCCTCATCAGGCATACTGCTGGGTGTAGATCGGTCGATTCGAAGCGTGTGCGACGCTGCAATTGTGGTTCTTGGGCTTGCCCATGTTGCCCCAGCGGTCGCGTGCGACGAGGTGGCCTCGGAGGCGCGTTGCAGAGCACCATAGCCAAACGGACTGCCGTGACCCTCCCCGAAGCTACGCATCGGGAAACCGTCGAATGGGTCCTTCGTCGCAACGGGAGCAATGCCGGACGGACACAATGGGCCTGACGGAAACCACGCTTGCAATTTACGTAGGAATCAACGTGCTCGGCCTCGTCTGGACGGCGGTGACCATTCACTTTGGGCTGCCTCCGACGATGCGCATCCAAGACCGGCCCCACTACTGGTCGACGCTTCGAGAACGGCTGCCGCTGGTCTTCCTAAATCAGGCCATCCTCATGGGGATCGTCTGGGTGTCTATGAGCCAATTTGGTCATGTGTTTACAAGCCATGCACCCACTGCGGCGGCCCTGATCACCCAGATTGCCCTCGTGATCTTCATCGACGATGCGTGGTTTTATGCGTGGCATCGATTCATGCACGTGCACAAGGAACTGTATCGACGGGTTCACCGCATTCATCATCAAGCATTCGCGCCCCTTCCGATCGAATACATCTACGTGCATCCGGTCGAGTGGATGGTCGGCGGCATCGGTCCATTTCTCGGCTTGATTGCAGTCAATGTGGTGTGGGGATCCATTCCCGCATGGACGCTTTGGGCCTATCTTTTGGTCCGGAATCTCCACGAACTCGACATCCATTCCGGCATTCGCTCGATTCTTCCCGCTCACGTTCCGCTCTACGCACCGGCAGAACATCACGACCTTCACCATGAGCGACCGGGGAAAGGAAATTACGCATCAACCCTGCTCTTGTGGGACAAGGTCTTTAAGACACACTGGCGACCCAGCGATACGCCCAGAGGCCGACAAGAGAGGCGATCGATAAACCGCTGAGCAATCCCATCGCGACGGTCACCGCTCCGGCGGCTGACCCCAATGCAACGACACCGGCAACTGCAGCCACCGCACCAAGTCGCGCGACCTCCGATGGCCTCGCCCAACTTCTTCCCTCGAGTAAGCCTGCCCAGTTCAAGCCAGACCACACAATGTAGAGTGCTCCCAGCCCCAGCCAGAACGGACTGGCGACCTTCGAGTAAGCGATCACCAGTCCCGTGGCGATGCTCACTGCACCAAGGTGCACGACAATGTAGCCGCCTTTGCCCTCCATCATGTTCACGTCATAGCCTCGACCGGCTGCAGGAAAGTCGGATCGCACTACCCCACTTGGGGTCCACCCCGGCTCTGCCCACCACACTCGAAACCGGTCAAAACCCGACAAGGCTACCGATTGCCGAATCAGAGAGAGAACGGGCCCCACATTGGCTGCTACCGGGTTCCACGAACGCAAGGGCTTCATTACGCCATAGACGGGCGGATCGATTTCGGGCGCGAAGGTCCCAAACAATCTGTCCCACACTATGAAAATGCCCGCGTAGTTTTTGTCGATGTACTCCGGATTGGTCCCGTGGTGGACACGGTGGTGCGAAGGAGTGTTCATGACCCATTCCATTGGACCAAGAGTCCCAATCAAACGGGTGTGAATCCAAAACTGGTAGAGAAGGTTTGCGGCATAGCTGATCATCCACACTTCCACTGGAACGCCAAGTACGGCAAGCGGCAGGTAAAATATCCAAGAGATGAACTGAGCAAACCACGCCTGCCTCAGCGCTACCGCGAGGTTGTACTCTTCGCTCTGATGATGAACGACATGACTCATCCAGCCTATGTTCACCCTGTGTGAGAACCGATGGTAGACGTAGTACAACAGGTCCACGGCGACGATACTGAACACCCAGACCCAAGGGTCATCGAGTGCCATCGAACGCAACGCAGTCTGCCCATGCACCCATTGGTAGACGGCAACCGCCCCGACGCTGGTGACGAGGTTCAACATCTGGTCCCCCATGCCACAGGTGAGGTCTCCGATGGTGTCATTGAGCCTGTAAACCCGCTTCCCCTTTCGCCAAGCGGCGATGAACTCGATGGTCATCAGTCCAAAAAAGGCCGGCACTGCGAGACCAATCGGGTTCAGATCCACAGGCTATCGCTCGCGTAGCGGAATCTGAAACCGGTCAATATATTCGGCATAGCGACCATAAATGCGATCCGGGTCGAGCCCGTATCGCTCGATGCTGTATTTGTGCTTCCCCTTGGCGTCCTTACGCTTCGTGGCGAGGTAGCCCTCCACTGCCTTGGGGTCGATGGGTGAAATGCCAAAGTGACTTGAAATCCCATCCAAAACAGCGCATGGGTCTTCGCACAGCTTCACAAAATCGACGTCGTAAAAACAGTCCTCACCCAACGCATCTCGCGCAGCCAGCGCACGCTGGATTCCCGACAAAAAACGGTCTTCAATGTGCCGGCCGATTTCCAGCGGGTCGAACTGGCCGTACATCAAACGCCAGTTCAGGGAGATCAATGAGCAGTAGGAGGCGATGGAATCAACGGGGTCGCGGTGGGTCCAGACCACAGCGGCGTCGGGAAAGACATCCACCAACGAATCCACAAACCACAGGTGGTCGGGGCATTTCAACACGAAGTCCGCCGTGGGTTGACGTTGAGCCATCACCTGAAGACACTGCTTGTACTCTCGGTAACTGGACCGCATGTCATGGTTCAGGAGCCACTCACCATAGGATCGCCATCCGCTGCCCATATCCCACGCAATCACGGTGAACCCATTGGCCAAGAGCGGCCAGCACTCCTCGAGTGTATCGGCTCGAATCTCATGCACCTCAGCCATCTCCGGCATCACCCAGTACGCGATTCGAAGTTTGGAGTTGGCCGCCCGCACACGCAGCTGCATGTCTCGGTCCGGGTCGTCATCGAACGGGACAGGATTCAAAATCTCCCAGAATGGCAACGCCCGTCGTTCAGGATCGAGAGCCAGGAGGTTCTGCAGGAGCGTCGTGCCGGTGCGTGGAAATCCAAGGATGAAGACCGGTCGGTTGATGGGCGTTTGGTTCACATGCGGGTGGCGCTTGACGTAGTCGGTGAGCCGCAACCGAGTCGCCAAACAATGCACGCCGATATCTCGGGTTGAAATCCGGGCCAGATGAGTCAGACCCGAAGCCTGCACATCGTCCAGCATGATTCGCATTGGCTCAAGGAAGTGCTCTCCCCCCCAATCCTCAAGTCCAGTGGCTTGGCGGGCACTTTCGAGCAGCGACGCTTCACCCAGTTCACCAAACTGGAAACCAAGACGACGAAGGGCGCCAGCGCCGTAGTTCAGCGCCTTTAGTGCAAGGCTGTATTCTTCACGCTGGACTGTGAGTTTCTGCACAAGCTGCCCCTGCCGCTGGTCATCTTACCCTGCATTAACGAGAAATTTCGTTCCTTGAATCCACAAATCTCGCCGGAAGCACTCGCGACCTCTCCCTTCCGGGCAGTCATTTGGCCTACAATCAAGCGGGAGACACACCATGACCTACATATTGATGGCCAGTTGGGTAGCGTTTGTTGCCTGCGGACCAAAGTCCGACGGGCAGGATGACTCAGGCGTTCATGTGTATCAGACGGCAGATGCCGATGCCGACACAGACGCCGAT
>DEBL01000353.1:0-5405 GCA_002348535.1 Deltaproteobacteria bacterium UBA2957
GCGGCGCGCGTCGGATTTGCCGGACTTGATGCGCCACCCTCGGCACAAGAAGCGGCCATTGAAAACCTGAGTACTTGGCTCTGCGATCCGCGCTTTGCAGCCTATCGCGCTGCCATCTTGGCGTTAGTTGAAAAAGCCCGTTTTCGTCCATTGCTTGATGGCTTTTATCGGACTCTCCCGTTTGGTACCGGGGGTCGTCGCGGTCAGGTCGGCCTCGGGCCCAACCGGTTCAACCCGTGGACTCTGACAACATCGATCTCAGGCCACGCCCAATGGCTGCGACACACCCGAGGGGATGGCCCAATCGCCATCGCAATTGGCTACGATGTGCGGCGCTTTGACAACCTGAGGGGCGATTTAGACCGGGAGGTTGTCAGTCCGGTCGATGGGCTCAGCAGTCGCCAGTTCGCCGAGATTGCCGCGGAGGTCTATGCCGCCCATGACATCACGGTCTTTTTGCCCCCATCCGACGGCTTGCTCAGCACCCCGGAGTTGTCATTCGCCGTGCGCGATCTAGACACCGACGGAGGGCTGGTGGTGAGCGCCAGCCACAATCACCCCGACGACAATGGCATCAAGTTCTACCACTCCCACGGCGGACAAATGGTCCCTCCTTTCGACCATGAATTGGGTCAATTCATTGGCCGCGTCGAGCGTGTAGAGCGCATGTCACTCGATCGGGCAACAGCAAATGGCCTGATCCGGACGATTCCATCCGACCTCCACAATCGCTACATTCAAGCCAATATCGCGATCAGTCGGCGACCATCGGCGCGAAACATATCGATTGTATTCACCCCCCTACACGGTACAGCCGACACCACGGTGGGCGATGTACTCCGTGCAGCCGGCTTTCCACTGATCGTAGAACCAAGCCAACAGGTCCCTGATGGATCCTTCCCGACGGTTCCATTCAAGGCGCCCAATCCCGAGCATGAGACGGCCCTTAGGCGTGCGATTGACACCGCGGATGCACGCGAAGCATCCATCGTTATGGGGTGTGACCCCGATGCCGACCGCCTCGGTGTCGCCGTTCGGCATAACGATTCTTGGGTGACACTAAATGGAAATGAAATTGCGTCGTTGGTGTGCCATGCTGCTCTTCACCGACACGCCCACACCGATCCACTGGTGATCAAGACAGAAGTGACATCCAGCCTCGTTTCACGCATCGCAGAGTCTCACGGGGCGCGGGTTATCGATCACCTGCTCGTGGGCTTCAAATACATTGGTGAGGCCTTGTTTTTACTGGAGCGAAAAGGGCGATTCGGCGCCATCGAGGGCACGGTCGATTGCTTTGCCGTTGGACTTGAGGAGTCTCACGGTGTGCTCTTATCCTCTGCCATACGGGATAAAGATGCCGCAGGTGGAGCCCTTGTTCTGGCGGAATTGGCTGCCCATGAAGCGTCTGCTGGTCGAAGCCTAGTCGACGTATTGAATGAACTCATGGTCAGACACGGTGCTGTACACAATTCGCTGTCCAGCCTGGCGATGAATGGCGCGACCGGCCGAGCTCGAATGGACGCGGCAATGGCCTCCTTACGGTCATCACCGCCCAGCGCCATTGGCGATCGAACGGTCGTGCGGATGGAAGATCGACAAGACGAATTGGGCACGTTCGGTGAGATCCGCTCGGAAACCGATCGAGCCAGTCGAAATGTATTGGTGTTCACGCTCGAGAAAGGCGCTCGCCTCATCATCCGACCGAGCGGAACCGAGCCGAGGTGCAAGATATACGTCGAAACGACAGGCGATGTCGGCGGCGATCTCGTTCTACTCAAACGACGCCTGCAGGTCGAAGGCAAAGCCCTCGCCCATGCATTCATTCACTTGGTTCTCGACCGCATTAATCTCGAGCTTCCCGATTGGGGTCTTGAGATCAGTGACCTGATGAGCATCGAGGATCGCATCCGGTGGTGCCACAACCTCATTCCGGAACTCCAGACCATTCTTGAGACCAAACCTGACACTGCGATCGACTGGATGAACCAACAACTGACTGGCGATACACGCCGTCAACTCCGGCCCGGAATCGAAGCCTTGGCTCGCACCAACAGCGACCTTGGCGATCTGCTCTTGCCTTACTTTTCGTAGGCGATTCTGGCCTTTCTTGGACCCTGCTCTATCGGCATTAGAACGCTGATACCTTCGACCGGTCGCTTGTACCACCGAAGGTGATCGATGTACCAACTGAGGAGATGATCCCGAACCGAACCACCGCCCATTTTGGTCGCATGGCGCATCAATACGGGTCCTCCTTCTTCTGTCGGAATCACGAAACCCACATGAGAGATGACGATTGGTTTCCATGGCTTCGGCCGGCGCACCGTAAAAATTATGGCACCGGATGGAATGTGGTCGATCGCCGCTTCAGCGGCATCAAGCGAAAGCACATTCATCCCATAGCGACCCGTCGGCAATGCACTCAACGGAAGCGAAAACCTTTTGGTTCCCGCCCAATTTTTCCAGACCGCCTGCGAGACACTCTTTTCAATGCGATGCGTCTCGCCCAGTGTATGCGTAATGTCCTCGAGAAACCCAGCCTCCAGATTCGCAGGTATCCACTGGGCCATCATGAAGTGATGCCGATTGGCGTATGTAGGAATGCCGCCTTGGTACCGCAGAGCATTACGAATCAAAGGCGCACTCACAGGATCACCAGACAGTGCCAGCGCAAGGACTTCTTCAAGGAAGGTGAGGCAATCAAAAGCATCGTACCGGGCAGGTGGATCGGCATCGGGCGGCAGTCCTTCTCCATGACCGTCAATCTCGTACGGTAGGCCCAACAGCGGATCGCTAATGGCCTTCATTCGTTGGGCCAGTGGTAGCCCTGCTGTTTCACGCGCTGCGTGGGCGACATCATTAGGAATGATACCGAACTCCGTGGGGGCCTCGGGCTCTGCAAGAGCGATACCCAAACCGATCAGCCACAGCATCACCACCCCAGCCGCTGCCGGTAGCCAGCCACCCGATCAAGCATTCGATCGACGTGTGCATCATCCAAATCCTCGGCACCGCGGGCCAGCGTCCGATCGATGAGGTCAGAAAAACCCCGCTGCGCAAGGATTCTGCGTTGGGCTTCAGGCTTGCGCATCAAGTTATCGAGCAACGTCGTCGCGCTCATACGACCGCGAACGTCCAGCTCAACCCCGGTAAATAATGCCGCGCAATCGGGTGGGGCCGTGTCCACCACCAACTGGGCACATCGACGGCCATCGCCCACACCGTGCTGGTCATCCCAGGTCTCGACAAATGCTTGAAGTACTTCGTTGCATACGCCCACCCGACGGACAACTTCGGTGTTTTCTATCGTCGGTGCATGAGCGCGAAATCCGGGTCGACGATTGGCAGCCTCGTTGAGGTCTACGCGATCTCCCTCGCCCGTAAATGACCCCTCTCCGTCGCCACGACCAGCTCGCTCGTGATCCGCGAAAGCCGTCATTGACATCGATGAACTCCGAGCCGATGATCGACGTTGAGCGTCCGCCTGAGCCATCTCAATGGCATGCTTGACGGCTCCTTGCAGGGGCCCATCAACGGATTCCATTTTGGAAAGAACCAACGTGCCTTGCTCTTTCATTTGAACAATGAGCATAAGGGTCTGTGCGGGAAAAAAAGGACTCTGTTTCAAAACTTGAGGCAGTGTCATACCCGATGAGCACAGTGCCTGAATGTGCCGCTGCTGAGGCGAGGCTGGAGCGCGGTCACCACTGGATACATGATGGAGAATCCGCGAGTCAAGCAACGACGAAATGCGACCGTGCACCACTTCGAGTTCACGGAGAAGGCCCGAGCTATCGTGTCCCAGTTGAATGTGGGGAATCCGTATTGTTTCCATTGGTTCGAACTTGAATCGACCCCCATCAAACAGAAAGTAGATGAGATTATTTCGAAACAAACCGGCCATCATCCGGCTCACACGCTCCGATCCGAGCGCCTGTTCGAGCTGCGTTATCGAGGGGCGGTGGTCGACTGCGCCAGCCGACGCAGGCATCTTACCTCTTGCGATTGCACGATTTAGCAGCAGTTCTGGGTCGCTTGGTGACACCGCTGCAATGACGTCTCCCTCCAGCAGATACAGACGTGCGGCGCCACGCCCAGGCACATGAACGTGCAGACATCCAGTGCGTCCCGCCGCCATCATGCCGCGGATTGAGTCGACCCCTCTCCCCGTATCGCGCACGGCGTGTTCCAATGAAATGCCTCCTCACCCAGCTTACCGGCGGCCGAGCAGGCGATCAACGTACTCCGCTGGAGGAAATTAACCGTATTGCAGTCTCACGCTGTAAGTCCGGTGGAGAATCCACTCCGCTCATCGACAGACTGAGTCCTGAAGACTCCACCACCACATTGGGAGCCAATCCGCGTCGGGACCAACTTTTACCGCTCGGCGATGCAAGATGCACATCGGCCACTTTCATCATGTAGCCGCGGCCGGCAGGGTACACACTGCTCGCCACAGCCAGCCCAGCGCTTCGCGTACCAACAAGGACTCCGCGACCGTTGTCTTTTAGTGCTGCAGCAAAAGCCTCGGCGACCCCTCGGGTTCCTTGGTTCACCAAAACAACCACGCTTCGAACCCACACCGCGGGTTCACTGGCCGTCACTGGACTCATTTGAGTGGGGGTGCGGCCTTTGTTGACCACGATTGACCCGGGGTCGAGGAACAGATCCGCGGCGGCAATAACTTCGGTCATCGACCCGTCTTCATTGTCTCGCAGATCGATGACGACGGCGTGTGCTGAGCGCTGAGCGCGCAGAAAAGCAGCAATCGCTGATGCCGTACCCTTACCGAAGAAGGGGATGCGCGCAACAGGAGTGTTGTCGTCAAAGACGGTGGTTCGAACCGCCGGAATGCGGTACGAGCCGCGCTGTACAGTGACCCGACGAATCGCCCCGTCTGACTTCCGGAGGTCAAGTGTCGTAGACAGTCCCGCGTGTTGCGAAACGAAGCCGTGGATGCTCGAGGCCGACTGCCCTGTAAACGGATGGTCATTCATGGATACCACCACGTCGCCCTCCTCGACTCCGGCACTGGCCGCGGGCCCATCATCAAACACGGCTGTGATTCGGATCCCGCGCCCGGCGATGATGGTGAACTCTGCACCGATTCCTTCGCGGTGCCCGTCCATCCACGCGTCTTGGTCCCGATGTTCTTCGGCAGTCCACACGCGGTTGCCGTCTACTCCCATGAGATCGCCAAGGTGCTGGGCCACGCCTTCGAGGGCCGCCCGGTACAACTCGTCCGAGGCGACTTCTTCTGGAAACGTCTGCTGGATTCCGACAAGAACTTTTTCCAGTCCTTCAACTTCCTGTGCGTGGACGGAGGGAATCCAAACAAGTGTAGCGTAGAGACACCACATGAAATCTTAAAATGTTCCCCGTTCCGGAGTGTAGGTGACGAC
>DEBL01000353.1:5800-11015 GCA_002348535.1 Deltaproteobacteria bacterium UBA2957
TGCTGCCCCAGATGCTCTGATGCGACCTCCGCGGTCACCGCTCGGTCTTGCTGTTGCATGCCCCAAACGACTGCAAGAACCATGGCGGCCGCGTAAGCCGCAATCATGGGCACGGGCATTGCGATCCGTCTCGAATGCCATGGGCCAAGACATGCCGTCTTCGTCAGCACCATCTGATCGAGGTGCGTGTCCAACACGCAATCCATGTCGTTCCAGAACTCCGGCCGGCCGCAAATCGCCTTTTGGGTCTTCGTGTCCAGCGGCATGAATTGTTGACACTCGAGCTTCATCACCAGTTCCGCGCATTCACTGCAGGCCTCGATGTGCATCACGAACTGTTCACACTCTGACACGCCCAACTGCCCGTCTAAAAACGCAGCAATCCGTGTGGTTACCGATGAACAGTCCATGGGAACTCCCCGTTAGTTGACCAACTCACTCTCTTCCATGACCGCCATCAGCCGCATCCGAGCGCGAGACAAGCGCGACATCACTGTCCCGAGCTTGACCTGCAGCACCTCTGCGATCTCTGCGTAGGAGAGGTCATCATAGTACCGTAAAACTAAAATTTCTTTGTGATCGTCGCTGAGGAGGTCGAGTGCAGCGCCCAGCTCCTCACGCTGCTCCCCGGCAAACACCGATTCAACTTGGTCCGCCGAAAATGACTCCGGCTTCACCATCGACTCCAAAATTGCGCCCCGGCGTTTACGGTTGCGGACTTGATTGAAGCATAAGTTGGATGTGACCCGAAACAGCCATGCTTTGATCTTAAACTCGTCGTCGAAAATCCGCCCTTCGCGCATCGCCTTGATGAACACTTCTTGCACCACATCGTAGGCTTCTTGATGGTCCTTCACGATGTACCGAGCGTGGAAGTACAGTTGATCTCTATATTTTTGGATCACGGCTTCCATGGCCGCGCGAGAGTTCGTGGCCGCCAATTTTTTGATGTCAGCTTCGGTCCACGAGGCGCTGTGCTCGGGTTTTAGAAGCTGCAGATTCGCTGACATGGTTGATCTCCGGTCGTTTGACATCGCTAAAACTCCCCCCACTTCTCATTTATTCCCAAATGCGATCGGTTCCACGCAAAAAACGTGTCCTGCCGCACAAAACCTTCACCAAACCGGCTCATTTTTGTTCCCACATTTGACGAAATTGCCTCCGTAGAGGATGCTGTCACCAGAAGCAGGGTGGGAATCGGAGTGCATGCGTGCGCGTTGAAGCCCCGGGGAGCAGCAGCAGATGGAAGTGCGAGCGTTGATTGAAGAGATCGTTAAGGCACTGGTGGACAACCCAGACCAAGTGGAGTGCGTTGAAATCCAAGGCACTCAATCGTGTGTCTTGGAACTGCACGTCGCCCCGAGCGACGTGGGCAAAGTGATCGGCAAGCGGGGGGTGCACGCAGACGCAATCCGTCGGCTCGTACACGCCATCGGCGGTAAACGCAAGCGACGGTATGTGCTCGAGATCATCGAAGACAGGTAATCTTCAACAGTTGAACCCCGGAACCTTGACCCCCCGTTCGTTGGCGACGTCTTGCGCGCGTTCGTATCCCGCGTCCACGTGGCGGAGCACACCCATGGCCGGGTCCCCCGTGAGCACGCGTTCTAACCGCGCTGCGGCTTTATCTGTTCCATCCGCTACGATCACTTGTCCAGCGTGGAGGCTGTAGCCCATTCCCACACCGCCGCCGTGGTGGAAACTCACCCAGCTCGCCCCGTTTACTGCATTCAACAGGGCGTTCAAAATTGGCCAATCGCCCACGGCATCTGAGCCATCCAGCATACCCTCCGTTTCACGGTTTGGAGACGCGACTGAACCGCAGTCGAGATGGTCACGACCGATAACAATTGGCGCCTTCACGCGACCGGTGCGCACCAACTCATTGAATGCAAGGCCCGCACGAGCCCGCTCGCCGTAACCGAGCCAGCAGATCCGACTGGGGAGCCCTTGAAAGTGTACCCGTTCCCGAGCCATTGCCAACCATCTGTGGAGGGCGCGGTCTTCCGGGAACATCTCGGCAATTGCGCGGTCGGTCTCGTAGATATCCTCGGGGTCTCCCGAGAGTGCAACCCACCGGAACGGGCCTTTCCCCTCACAGAACAATGGCCGGATGTATGCCGGGACGAAGCCTGGAAACTGGAAGGCATCTTCGACTCCCCCTTCTTCCGCTTCGGCCCGGAGGTTGTTTCCGTAGTCAAACGTGTGAGCGCCCATCTCTTGAAGCTTCAACATGGCGCGAACATGGTCAGCCATGGTCGCGCGACTTCGCTCAATGTACGCTGTGGGATCGGCGACGCGCAGTGCACAAGCATCCGCCAACGAGAGTCCCCGCGGCACGTACCCGGTCAGCGGGTCATGCGCAGAGGTCTGGTCCGTCAACAGATCGGGGACAACTCCGCGAGCAATCAGACGCTCGAGCCCGTCGGCCGCATTGGCCACCACACCAACCGACTTGCCGGTGCCATCTGCCTTGTACTGGAGCGCCAAATCGATGCCGTGATCAATCGTCTCAGCAATGACGTCGAGGTATCGGTGGTCTCTTCGACGACTGACACGCTCAGCATCAACATCGAATCCGAGAAAGGTGCCATTATTCATGGTCGCAGCGAGCGGCTGCGCGCCCCCCATACCGCCGAGGCCGCCTGTCACCACCAACCGGCCGGTGAGATCATCCGTGCCGAAGTGTTGGCGGCCAGCCTCGGCAAAGGTTTCATAGGTGCCTTGCAAAATCCCTTGTGTGCCGATGTAAATCCATGACCCTGCGGTCATTTGGCCGTACATCATCAGGCCCTTTTGCTCGAGTTCCCTGAAGTGATCCCATGTGGCCCATTTTCCAACCAGATTGGAGTTGGCGATTAAAACCCGTGGGGCGTCCACATGGGTGCGAACGATGCCAACCGGCTTGCCGGACTGCACGAGCAGCGTCTCGTCATCCTCCAGCTCTGTGAGGCTTCTGCAGATGGCTTCGAACGCGTCCCAAGAGCGGGCAGCACGACCAGTGCCACCATAAACCACAAGGTCGTCGGGGTTCTCTGCGACCTCCGGGTCGAGGTTGTTGCAGAGCATACGCAATGCGGCCTCTTGGACCCAGCCTTTGCACGTTAAGGTGCTGCCCCGGGAGGCACGAATCGTACGGGCCATGGTTGGCTCCTATGTCAAATGCTGAGTGTTAGCCCTCAGCAGCGTCCTCATCGGCCTTGTGAAGAATCATCTGTGTTTCAGTTTCTTCGGCATCATTGGCGCAGTCCTCAAGCGAGTCCAAATGCTTTTGGTACTCCTCTTGAGACACCTTTCCGCGCTTGATGTTGCGTTCAACTGTTCGAATGTCCATCAGTGCATCGTGGCTCATCGCGGTTCCTATGCATCAACGGCGAGTTCGCCGTCAGCTGGGGGGGGAAGGGGAAGGTCGTCGTCTGCAGCGGGAGGAAGTTCGTCATCTGCAGGCGGGGGAAGCGCATCATCCATCGACGGTGGAAGTCCATCGTCAGCGGCCGGTACCATCGTGTGCAGCGCTTCGTTTTCGTCAAAGTCGGTCATGTCCGCTTGGACCACATTGGCGGCAATCTCACGCAGCGCCGTGACGACTTCTTTGTTGGTCCGGTCGTCCTCGATCAGGCAGTCTTCGCCCTTCAGCAGCTGCTTGGTCCGCTCAGCAGCGACCAGAATCAGCGAAAATCGGTTGGGGATGTTTTCGAGACAGTCTTCGACCGTGATGCGGGCCATGGGTCTCCTCCGGAACGCGCAGCAGCGCATAAGGGTGAACACCCGCGAATATCGGGTCCCAGTGCCTCCGTCAAGGCCAAAACCGTTGCAAGGATCGGCTGTCAGCTGCACTACGCAGCCAGTCGACGCATCCGCTCGAGCCGACGGGCGCCGGAATCCCGCCAGAAGCGCCTCAGCGTCACCAACAAGGCATCCGTGTGGGGAACTGCATCAAGAGATGAACAGAATCCAGCCGCCAGTCGCCCTGCTTCGCGGTACCGCGCGACTTCTTGGGCGTCGAGGCCGTCCATGAGCCGGGCGGTCCTGAACAGTCGCGACCATACGGCTGCACCCTGCATTGGGAGGTGGAGACGGGCCGAGACAAACTTGTCGACCTCCGCTTGTGCCTCCAGTTCAAGCATCGTCACCGGTTCGCCGCGGCGGGCACGCTCCACCAGCATCATGAAATGTGACACCCCTTCGGTCGCCGCACAAAATGAATCAAATTCAGTTTGCGCCGCCACCGTCAGGGAGCCGGCTCGTTCCAAGCGCTCGATGTGCGAGTGCTCCACATACACCGCCAAGTCGACCCCTCCCGGCACAGCCCTTGCGAGGACCCACTCATTGGACTCCCGGAGCCGATCCCCCATCAACGATCGCAGTTGCTGCTGGTCTATCCGGAAGGCCTCGATGTCTGGAACCTTGATGCGGTAAATGGCCTCGAGGTGCGCTTGAATCGCCCTCAACACGCGCCGTCGTCCTCGGGCCGCATCGGAATTACTCCGAGAGAATGGAGCTGCTGGGCGGTCACTGGATCCGGGTCCAACACCCATTGCTCGTAGAGTTTCACTATGTCCGCGTTGGTGTGGGACCGAATCCGATCGCGAACCCGCTGAAGGATGCTCGCGCAAAACTCAAACTGCTGGGCAAGTTCCTCGTAGATGTTTTCGAAGCCGCCACCCGCACCGGTCCACCGCATCAAGCATGCCAGTTGGTCGTAGGCCGCCGAACCCATCGAAAGGTAGTAATCAGGCGAGATGTTCTGCCGCGCCAGACTCGCCCGAAAGAATCCAGAGATGTACAGTGCTCTATCGCCCATCTCCCGCCAAGCTTGGACTGCCGCAGCGCCCCCACGCTCTTGCGCCATGATCTGCAAATCAACCAAGGTGTGCACCTGTGGTTCATCGGGCGTGCGACCGCGTTCAACCAAGAGGTTCGTCAAATAGTACACTCCATCTTTCGACACGGCGGTTGGCGCATCAACGACGGCCGCATCGACAGCTGCGTGAAAAAAGTCGAAGAGGTTCTCTTCTCGGCTAAGCATCGGATTGGTCATACGGTCTCCATGGATTGTACCTCGAAGATTGGCCGCCGGCGGATGAACTGCCGATCTCTTGTACGGACCAAAGCCGCGGAACTTGACTTGACTGTCCACACAACGGCGATAGGGCCTCGGCATTCAAACCGCGGCTGCACATTTGTGGGGCCCGTGAAGAATGTCCGTCGGGGG
>DEBL01000109.1:0-14162 GCA_002348535.1 Deltaproteobacteria bacterium UBA2957
TGGCAAGTATTGGCCCATGATGCATGCGAAACTCGATGCGGCCGGCCTCCCTCGGGACATGGTGTTCCTGTCCATGATTGAGAGCGGCTACGCCACGCATGCCTACAGCAGCGCAGCCGCAGTCGGACTTTGGCAGTTCATCGCCAGTACCGGTAAGGGGTACGACCTTCGGATTGACTGGTGGGTTGACGAACGGCGGAATCCAGAACTCGCAACGGACGCAGCCATCGAGTACTTGACTTACCTCCACAAGCGTTACGACCACTGGTACTTGGCTTGGGCCGCGTATAATGCTGGCCCATCTCGGGTCAGTCGAGGCATTCGCAACCACAAGACCAAGGATTTCTGGACCTTATCGAAGAAGGGATCGTTTCGGGCTGAAACCGACAACTATGTTCCCAAACTACTGGCAGCTGCCATCATTGGGAAGCATCCCGAACGATATGGGTTCGGCGAAATTGAAAAAATGGAACCAATGAAACATGAGACGGTGACCGTGTCTGCCAATGTGGGCATCGATGTGCTCGCGAAATGTGCAGGAACCACCGTCGATGAGTTTCGTACACTGAACCCCCAACTCAGGCGATGGGCCCTCCCCCCCTCTCCTGCACGCCAGACTGTGCATGTACCCACCGGGCGTTCGAAGAAGTTCCTTGCCGCACTGGACAAAGTTCCAACCCAGAAGCGACTCACCCACAAGCGACACACCGTCCGGTCCGGTGAGAGCCTCGGCAGCATCGCCAAGAAGTACGGTGTGACAACAACTTCGATTCAGACGGTCAATAAGATACGGAACGCGAATCGAATCGCTGTGGGCCAGAACCTCGTGATTCCCGTTGCCGGTGCCGCAGCAGGCCAACGCACACTCGCAGCCACCAGCGGTGGCAAGCCCGCTACAAAGCGGCCGAAGACACACACGATTAAACGCGGGCAGACGCTGTCTGGAATCGCCAAAAAGTACGGCGTACGCCTTGCCGATCTCAAGCGATGGAACTCCATCGCGAATGCCAATCGGATTCGGCCTGGTCAGAAACTCAAGCTGTACGGCGCCGATGCAGGACCGCAATGGACCTCCTACACGGTTCGGCGAGGCGATACACTCACCGGTATCGCACAGCGACATGGGTGCTCGATTGGCGACTTGCGCAAATGGAACAACCTCAAATCCAGCCGCATTATGGCGGGCCAGAAGCTCAAAGTGCGGAAGTAAGTCATGCTCAGTGTGCATGAGGCACTCGAGCGCGTGATGGCATCTGTCGTCAGCACCCCAACCGAGGTGGTCAGCATCGAACATGCCGGTGGCCGGGTCCTTCGGGAGTCCGTCAGAGCTGAATCGGCCGTTCCGCCTTGGAACAGCAGCGCGATGGATGGATACGCAATCGCGACTGGCGCCGAACCAAGAAGTGGGGAACACGCTTCGCGGGACTCCTGCTTTTCCCCAGCCAATCCAGATTCTGGAGGGACGTGGTTTGACCTTGTTGGAACCGCTGCTGCTGGCCATCCATTCACGGGCGTAGCCCACCCGGGGCAAGCCGTAAAAATCATGACGGGAGCACCGCTACCCCATACGCTGAATACCGTTGTGATGTCCGAACATGCAACTGAAGTCGGCCATCGCGTCCAAGTTCACAGCCAACCGGTCGCAGGCCAGAATGTGCGCCGAAAGGGTGAGGTGGCCACTGTGGGCGATTGCATCGCGGAATCCGGAACAACCGTGACTCCGCCGTTGATTGGCGCGTGTGCAACAGTGGGTTGCGACGAGGTTTCGGTCGCCCGAAGACCGCGGGTTGGAATTATCTCGACGGGTGATGAGTTGGTGCCGCCGGGAGCCCCCCTCGCGGATGGACAAATCTACAGCTCCAATTCGCTGGCGATTTCGGGCTGGGTACGAAAAGCTGGGGGCATACCAATCGACTGTGGCCATGCCCGAGATGACCGCTCTGCCATTGTCTCGGCGGTTCGGCGTGCTGCAGACTGTGATGCCGTCGTCACCACCGGCGGCGTCAGCGTCGGTGACTTTGACTTCGTGAACGAGGCGTTCATTGCCTTGGGTGCCATAGTTGATTTCTGGAAGGTCGCCATGAAGCCGGGAAAACCTCTCGCGCTCGGCCGGCTTGACCACCAACCTTTTTTCGGACTCCCCGGAAATCCCGTCTCGGCACAGGTCACATTCCTTCAGTTTGTATGGCCATGGCTGCGGGCATCCATGGGGTGTGTTGCACCATTTCTCCCCATTGTGCCGGCGCGGACTGGATTTAGTTATCGGAAAAAGCCGGGGCGTGCCGAGTTTGTACGGGTGACCGTTCAATACCTCTCAGACGGACTTCGAGTTCACCCCACTGGAGACCAAGGTTCAGGCAATCCGCTGAGCATGGCCGCAGCAGATGGTTTGATGGTGCTCCCCGCCGAAACCGAAGCGATTCACGCCGGCGATTCGGTCAACGTGCAGTTGTTAAACACGGGACCCATGGGTGCATCGGAGTCCGGGCTCTCGTCGTGATCGGCGGTGCAGTGCTCTGCGGGGGCCGCTCTACACGCATGGGCAAGGATAAAGCCTTCGTCCTGCTCGAAGGGGTCACGTTGGCGCGACGAACTGCGGACGTGATGGCCTCTGCGGGCTGCTCACCGGTCGTGTTGACCGGGCGCCAACCCGAACTCAACAACCTCGGCTTGCCCGTCATCGCCGACGCAGCCACAGATTTCTTTCATCCATTGCTCGGTGTTGCAGCGGTCTTGCACAGTGCGACAACACACCTTGTGTTGTTTGCCCCGTGCGATGTAATCAATCTGCACCCTGCCCATTTGAAACCACTGCTCATGCACAATGGTCCATGTGTTGCGACCCAAAATGGACAGAACCATCCTTTGGTGTGTGTCATCAGTACCGATCAAGCACCCCGAGCTGTGGAATTTGCCCACAAGGGGCGCTCGGTTCGGGACTTCGTTCACGCGCTGCCGGCTGTTCAGGTTCCCCAGCCATCCTTAAACGACGCGAACGCTCCTTACGATCTCCCTCGTTGAGGCGGCGCAAGAGCGTTAGCAAGCGCAAGAGAGGTTTTCATGTCCGAAGCATCAGCGATCTTAGAACCCGCTGCCACTCGAATTAGGGATCCGCAATCGGGTCGCAGCATTTGGATGGCGGGCCTTATCGAAGATGCGACCTTTGATGGCGAGACACTACGCTTCTCGCTGGTTTTGCGCGCTGCACACACCGAACAGGAAGGGCAGCGCATGCGCGAATCTCTCATCAACAATCTCCGTAGGGTGGGGTTCGACGGTGACATTGACTGCACTGTTGTCCAGAAAGCGCCGCCCCCTGCTCCGCCGCCACTGCCTCCCAAGGACCCCGTTCTGGGCATGTCGGGCAGCGGCACTGGGCCGCACGGCGGACCGTTTGTAAAGAACGCAATTTCAGGAGTCAAAAACATCATTGCCGTCGCATCAGGAAAGGGCGGCGTGGGCAAATCAACGGTCTCCACGAATCTGGCAATTGCGCTGTCCCGTCATGGCATGCGTGTTGGCCTGATGGACGCCGACATCTATGGACCCAGCCTGCCAACCATGATGAACATCCGCGGGCGTCCCATTGCCGATGAACAGAAGAAAATCACGCCACTCGAGGCCTACGGGATTCAGTGCATGTCGATGGGCTTCTTGGTGCCCGAAAAAGAGGCCATCATTTGGCGAGGCCCCATGGTCATGGGCGCCGTCAGGCAACTGCTGCACGATGTCCGCTGGGGCGAACTGGATGTGCTGGTGATTGACCTGCCGCCGGGGACGGGTGATGCCCAACTCACCATGGTTCAAACCGTGCCTGTCACCGGGGCTCTCGTGGTGACAACACCGCAGAAGGTCGCCGTCATCGATGCCGAGCGTGCCATTTCAATGTTCCGTAAGCTTGACGTTCCCGTGCTCGGATTGATTGAGAACATGGCTTGGATGGACATGCCAGACGGCAGCAAGAGCTTTCCCTTCGGCTCCGGCGGCGGAGTCCAAACCGCCAAGGATTACGGCGTTCCCCTTCTCGCTCAGGTGCCGTTCGATTCCCGCATCTGCCAAGGCGGCGATTCAGGGATTCCTGCGGCAACCCGTGGTGATGGCCCAGGAGCCCCGTTTTTGGCGGTCGGCGAGTCCGTGTTTAAGGCCCTCCAGAACGAAAACTCGTGAATCAACTCCTCGATAGTTTCGGGCGTGCGCACAGCTACCTGCGCATCAGCGTGACGGATCGTTGCAACTATCGATGCGTGTACTGCATGCCTGAGGAGGGAATGAACTGGGCACCGCGGGCAGAAATTCTCACCTATGAGGAGATTGGTCGTATCGTCGGTGTCGTGGCCAAAATGGGTGTTTCAAAGGTCCGAATTACCGGTGGCGAACCCACAGTAAGATCCGACATTCTCTCATTGATCGCCACGGTAGCGGCCACCCGGGGAATCAACGATGTCGCCATGACGACAAACGGCCACACCCTCGCCAAGCTGGCGCCTCAACTGGTAGCGGCAGGTCTGTCTCGGTTGAACATCTCAATTGATTCGTTGAATCGGCGGCGATTTGCACTGCTCACCAGAGGTGGCAGTCTCGACCGAGTGTTAGCGGGCATCCGTGCGGCACGCGATAGCGGCCTGACCCCCATCAAGCTGAATGTGGTCATGCTGCGCGGACACAACGAAGACGAACTGTTTGATTTCGTCGACTTCTGCGCCGGTCACGCTGAAGACACACAGTTGCGATTCATCGAGTACATGCCCTTCGAGCAGCGGCGGTACCAGACCGTTCCCTCCGACGAACTGCGTCAGCGCTTGATGGCGAGGTACACAACCGTGGTGGGCCCCATGCGCAACCAGAATGACGGCCCCGCGGAGGGCATAATTCTTGTGGAATCTGGCCTCCATGTCGGGTTTATTTCCCCACTCTCTGAACACTTTTGCGCCACGTGCAACCGCCTCCGCCTCATGGCAAACGGTCACCTGCGTACCTGCCTCGCCCACGAGGACACCCCATCACTTCGCGATTTGATTCGGTACGGAGCCTCGGACACTCAACTCAGCGAAGCCATTCAAGCAATGGTTCTCGGCAAGCCCATCGGACACGCTTGTGAAGTTGAAGGCGGCACGGTGTTTGAGGGAACCATGACGGCCATCGGCGGATGACTATTCCTCGGTAGCGCTGCCCGCATGCGCCGCACGCGCTTCTGCGAGGCGTTTTGCATCAAAGCCCACGTCGGACTCATCGTCGATCCATGCGTAGTCCACTTGCTTCCCGTCCACCTCGCAAAAGCGAGGACGCCATCCGCCCTTTCGGGTCCACAGGAAGGCACCGCCCCATAGTGTGGCGGCTTCGGCCGCAATGAATCCCAGAGCACCCGACAAAACTGCAGGGGCAACGCCTCCAAGTTCGTCCTTCAAAAGCAGTGCTTGGAACGCCTCGCGGGCTCCTTCACCAGCAATGGTGGGACTCAACAACGTGGCGAGAATTTGAATGGTGGACCCGAACACCACCGGCCAGAACTCCGCTCCAACAACACCGATTGCCAACGCAGTAAAGAAGTACACCATTGCCGTGGTGAAGTGCGTCACGAACTTGTTTGCGAGGGCCAACATCAGGATACCCACTTTCCCCTTGTAGGCTCCCGCAGCGATAGTGAACTGCTCCAACTTGCCCCGAATCGCACCCGGCATAATGCGCCCAACAATACCGAGGCTCCACGTGATGAGGCCAGGCTTGACCAGACCGATCACCACCACGGACGACACACCTCCAGCGACGGCGAGAATGGCTCCAGCCATTGCGCCCGCCGCTTCGGGCTTTCCAAGATCGGCCATTACATTTTCAATGACGCTGTAGCCAAATGGAAGGGTCACAACCATTCCCAAGAATAATCCTGTGACGCCAATAAACTTTTCGAGTCCCTTCGCGGTAATCGCCCGAGGCCACTGGTTGGAGTACTTGCCGGCTTCGTAGAGCGTGTACCCGTCGAGGCCAATGGTCGACGGCAAAAACGTACCGATAAAGCGCCCAATCAGAAAACTCGTGACGATCTTTTGCCAGTAAGGGAACCGAATCCCCTGCCCAACCAAAAGCAGGTGCCACGCGAATGCACTCGACAGTACACCGACAAACTTCACGCCCATTGCAATCCCAGCGAACAGAAGAAAAGTCTCCATCGGCACGTCGACCTTGTCGATGTAGGCCGTGATCGTCTCGTACACGGGAAGCGGAACACAGGCTGCATCCGCATCCGGAGGGCAAGGAATGGGGTGACGCAACAGGGCCATGCACCCCGCGAGGGTAAACCCAACTTTGGCCAGAACATCGACCAGTTTACGGCCTTCTGCACCGATCTGTTTGCGTCCGACTGAGAAGGATATGGCGGCAACAATCAAGAATGCGATTGCCACCAAACCGAGGTTTCCGTCCCATGCCATTCGACACAATCGAGCAAACGCAGCCAACGATACGAGAATAAGTAAGGCTCCCATGGCCCCTCCTTCGGCGACGCCATTAACGGATTTTGAAGGCGCGCGCGCCCGCCTGGTTGTTTCACTTCCGGCGGGGCGCTACGATGGCCGTGTGGAAACATCTATGCGCATACTTTTCTCGATGACATTCGCCGCTGTGGTGAGTGGGAACGCCCATGCCGCGTACCCCGACGACATCATGCTGACCCAGTTGGATACTTGGCGTGGAAACACTGTGGACAACACGCAGCAGTTGAAAGGCGCCTACGCCACCGTGGTACGGCAACTCGGCGCTGCGGTCATGAACGCGCCGGTCACACCGTCCGAGACCCTCGGACTGAACGGTTTCGATGTGGCGTCGTCTCATTCCTTCGCATTTCTTTCCGCGAAAGGCGCATCCATCAACCAACCGGCGCCTTGGGAGCGCGTCCACATCAATGGCGACCCCTCTCACGTCATGTGGCGGCCCGGACTCACAATCCGCAAAGGCTTACCTCTTTCTTTGGAAGTGGGTGCAAACTGGTCATGGATCGGGTTCTCGCGCCAGACGGTGATTGGCGGCTTTGGGCGCTGGAGCGTTTTCGAGGGGTGGCGACAAGGCCCAGACGTGAGCATGCAGATTGGATACAGCGGCTACGTCGGAAACGATGAACTGGAGTTGGGTGTGCTCGATGGCAACATGAGTATCGGCTACACCATGCCTCTGGGCTACCTGATCGGAATCAATCAGGCCGACATCGCACCATTTGGCGGGCTCGGTTTCATGCAGCTCAACGCAGCACCCGTGTTGGACGGAACCACCGCAGACCGTTTGGGTATCGGCCCCGTGAGTGGCCTGAGGCGAAACGACGCCTACATCGAAGGGTACAGCCTGCTCACAACACACCTCGGGGTGCGCATTCGAAGTGGTGACTTCCATCTGACCACCAGTGGGTCGATCGTGGCCAAGGCACTGCCCACGCTGAATGTTTCGGTCGGACTGACCCACTGAGCAGCGGTGGTAGTCCTCTTCTTATTCTGTTTCACCGCAGCCGCGGGCGTGGCTGCTCCTGAGTTGAGCGGTCTCGTTACCATTCGAGCCCGCGTGTCGGATGACCTCCGTACCGTCGAGGGAACATTCCATGCGCCCGACGTGGAGAACGTCGATTGGACAGACCTGTTGGGGCAGTTGCCGGTACCGCGGAGTGATCGACTCCAGCACCGGACCTTCCCCAACAAGCCAGAAGAGGGCAAGCTTTGGGTCGAAGCACCGACGGATACCAACCGCGCCCGGAGCTTTCATGCGGTGCTCCCACGTCGATTCGGTGCCTCCGGAATGGTGCCCGGGCGTGGCCTTTTCGCAAACGGACTGTGGCACCCCCACCCCATTTCGCAGGGTCGCGTGGCGATTGTGGACTGGGATGTGAAGCTGGACCTGCCCAAGGGGGCGACCGGAGTGTTGAATGGTGTGGTCTCGGAGGGCACGCTGTCCTATCGAGGTCGAGCGGATCGGCTATCGATCGCGGTTCTTTACGACGCCCGCGTTCAGCGTATAGAACTTCACGAAGAGGCTGTGTTGACCCTTGTCGATGCTGGGCCAGCTCGCGAGAAACGAGACCAACGAACCGTGTCCATCGCTCTTCATGGAATCGACCACACCCATGCGACCTCTATGACCGTCGTAGAAACCCCCATGCGAAGACGACTTGTACGCACGGGGCCGTCCACGGTGTTCATGTCGGACCGGTCTCTACGCGTCACCCACCCCGAGTGGGGCCTGCATGTTCCCAGCCTTCAGCAGGGCCTTCAGAGGGCGTCCTTATCGATCGCAGACCCGTGGTTGCGGGACCTCGTCGGTACAAGCCTTCTGACAGATCAGAAAGCAAAACAGCCCACGAAAAAAGTCGCAGGGTGGAGAGCTTGGATGCCCCGCGTCGATTCCTTTCTGTACGATGGGCGTGCCCCCTTTGCGATGGATAGCCTCAGGGAAGGGTGGTCCAACGATCCGATCGCCGACGATCCTGCTCAAGTCGCTGAACATCTCGCTCCCGCGTCCATCGCAGCGTGGAAGCTATCGGCGATGCACGGGCCAGAGGCTACGCAAACCTTTGCGACGTCCATGGCATCCGGGTCGACCTACTTCGACGCGCTGGCTGTGGCACAGCTGACCGATGCAGCGGTGCGCGTGTGGAGAAACCCTCCACCGGTGACTGACATCTCCGTAGAGGTGGTTCGCCATGGCGATACTTGGGACATCACCCTCGGCCGCAATGGGCCCGACTCGGCACCAAAAGAACCCATTGCATTTGAACTCAACGGTCAGCCACGGCAGTGGACAACCTCTACGGGATCCGATTCACTCGTGTTGACCACCACGGAGCGGCCGAAACACATCCGGTTGGACCCGGGCGCAGTGGTTCGTCAAGACAATCACCAAAATGATGAATGGCCCCGACCCTTGAGCGTGACGGTGACGGGCAGCCTCTCCGAAATCAATGTCAACCGCAAACGACCGACTGCCTCCGCATATCTGCTCGCGCGACATCAACGCGCCAGCCACTGGATGCATGCGCTCGTGGCCCACACCAACCCAATCGAAGTGGGCAGCATCCACTACAGCTTGGGGTATGACTTCGGACGAAAAATCGATCGACGAAATCGTATATGGCGTGCATGGCTAGGCCCATCCGTAGCCTTACTCGACCCGGCCTTTCGAACCACTCCCCGAGGTCACACAGCCGTCGATATCCGTTCTGGAATTCGAATAGACACCCGCGACAACTGGCCGTTTTCAAGAAGGGGGTTTCGCATTTCCGCAGGCGTCAGTAATGGCTTCGTCCCCACTGAACAGAGTCGCTGGCAGGGCGGATCCTCCGAGGCGATTCTTTTGCTTGACCTCCCTGGACCGCTGGTGTGGGCGAACAAAGCCAAGGTAGGCGCCACCTCCTCCTCCGTGACGCACCGACAGTTCAGCATCGGCGGTAGCAACGGAGTGCAGGGCCTTCCAATCGATGCGTACTTCGGCCAGTTTCGCAGCTATGGCACCACGGAGCTCCGCTTCAGCCCAGTCCGTGACGCCTCGATCCCGATGTGGCTCTGGTGGGTCACCACCGTGCAGTTTTCCGGTTCGCTTGAGGTCGCTCAGGTGGACAACCAGTCCGCAGCAGGCTGGACAGCCGGGCTTGGTGTTGTCTCGGACATTTGGGGCCAGACGCCCTACTTCACGGGCGTGTGGATGGCACGGCCCCTACCCTACGGCGGATTCAGCGGGCCCTACCCCACGCAGTTCTACCTGCGGCTCGGACAAAACTTCTAAAGGGAGCCCTGAACGCTCTTTCAACAGTCCTGAATCTCGAGCGTGTAGCGACGACCGCAGCTGCCCCCCGGCCAGTCATCCGAAAAAATTCGGACGGCCCAGTCGTCCTCGCTTCCATCGAAGAGGTCGCCCGTAAATTCGGTCGTCAGGCGACCCGACCCGGTCGCCACATCTGTCGGGTGAGTGTCGCCAAGTTCATAGAGTTCGAGAACAAAGCTGCCCGTATGAGGCATCGGACTAACCGAAATCAGGAGGTCGACGTTGTCGATTCCCCAGTCATCTCCGGCGTCGAAGGTGAACCAATCTTCGTCGTCTGCAGAGTGCAGCGTCAAACTGGTTGTGATGGTCTCACAGCCCTCGAGAATCCACCCATCATCGATTCGCCCTAAGTGGTGAGCAGTGGACAAGTCGTCATTGAACTCGAGTTCATCCCAGTCATCTTCGTTGATGGAACCGTCGCAGTCATTGTCCCGATCATCGCAGACGTCTTCCTCCCCGGGATTGGTGTAGGGGTCGGCATCATCGCAGTCTCCCTCGTTCTCTGTATACCCATCGAGGTCCCCATCGTGATCCAGCGGGTCGCGAACCTCGACAATGGTCATATCGGCCGTGGTGTTCCCGTCGGTGTCAGTGGCGGACAAGGAGACGGTGTGAAATCCTGCAGTGAGCGCGGTCTCCACGCTTGTGTCGCCGACTGGGTTGGACGGAAGCACGCTGAGCTCACCGTCAATGTCGCTGGACCACGCCAAGGCAAGGTCGGTTGGAAAGGTCACATCATCGCTCACCTTACCCTCAAACCGTATGACATCGGTGTTCCAGTACCAGTCCCCCTCGCCGGGCCGGGTAATCAGGACACTTGGGCGAGCGTCGGCCACGACCTCGATGCTGACTTGGGCGGAAGATTGGTTGGAGTCGCGGTCAACGGCTCCAAGAGTGATGGTGTGCATGCCTTCACTGAAGCCTGCCACATCCACTTCAACCACACCAAACTCTGTCGGTCGGCCCTCCCAAAGCAGGCCATCGCGGCTCGAAATGATGTTGCAGTCAACGGTTCCCCAAGGCTGTTCGTTGTCCGTCACCATGCCGATGATGGTCACCGGATCCGACTGGAGAAATGAGTCGCCGTCTGCGGGTCCATCAAGGCTGACGCTGGGCCCATCTTCCACACCGGGCCCTGCGCCGCCAACCGAGATGTTGATGCTCATCGCGGCCGACTCACCGTTGGAGTCGGTGGCCGTTAACGACACCGTGTGGATACCAGTCGACAAGTTGCTGGAATCAAAGAACACCAATCCGGCGGCATCCGAGGGGTCATCATCGAGCGGACCGTCAACGCTGCTCTCCCATGCGATGAACAACTCATTGGGATCATCTTGAGAGTCCACCACCAATCCTTCGAAACGAACGGGTTCGCCAAGATCAAAGAGTTCGTTGTCATCTGGACTGGTGATTTCGACACCCGGAGGCGTGTTGTAAACACTCACTTTCTGCTCTGAGCACGCCACTGCACTTGCTGCACCAAAGGCCATCATCCAACGCATCATGAACACTCCCTGCATGACGGCCTTAGATTAGACACAACAGAACGATTCGCCAAGCCCAATTTGGCCGATTTCTACAGACCAATCGATGGTGTACTGCGGTTCCTTCGCCGGTTCATGATGACCGCGATGACCTGAGCGACGGCGCCGTAGAGATCTTCGGGGATCATTTCACCGATTTTGGCTGCGGCATACAAGGCTCGAGCCAAGGGACGATTCTCGATGGTGGGCACGTCGTTTTTACGCGCTTCCGCCTTGATTTTCATCGCGAGATGGTCGACACCTTTGCAGATCACAATCGGTGCAGGAAACTCATCGGGGCGGTAGCGCAGTGCTACCGCGTAGTGAGTGGGGTTTGTCACAACAACATCGGCTCGCCTGACCTCTCCAATGGCTTTCACACTCGCAATCTCACGCTGACGTGCCTTACGGGCTGCACGCAGGTGGGGGTCACCCTCCGTGTCCTTGTTTTCTTCTTTGACCTCCTCACGCGTCATCATCATTTTTTCTTGAAGTTGGAACCACTGGTACGCGTAGTCCAACACCGAAATGATGAGCGCAATGGGCAACGCACGGGCCACAACCAGCATGGCCATCTGGTAGTGCACCTCCAAAAGCCCTTCCACAGTCATGTAGGTCATCTCGGGGAGAATCCCCGCTTGGTCTTCCAGCGAGGTCCACACCATCCACCCGATGAGACCGATTTTAATGATGCCCTTGGCAAGCTCTACCAACGGCTGAGACGACAAGAATATCTTTTGAAATCCCGGAATTGGATTCAGCTTGCTAAGATCGAATTTGATCGGTTCTTTGGGGATGGCACCGCGTCCCTGAATCAATCCCGTCAAGGCGGCCGCAAGCCACATAATAATCAATGGCGCTGCAAGGATTGCAACCAAAGAAGTGACGAACTCGTTGGCGATATCCATGACGATTGGAATCGAAATGTCGCCTTCCGGAATGGACATGAACGCACTGGAGAAGACATCCTTGATGCCAACAGCCATCTGCTGCATAAACATGCTGAGGCACAAAACCGAAACCACAAGTCCGACGGTGCCAGACACTTCCCGAGACTTTGGAACTTCACCACGTTCGCGGAACTGCTGCCTGCGCCGCTCGGTGGGTTCGTGGGTTTTTTCTTGTCCTTTGTCCTCTTCGGCCATCGTTTACCTCACATCCATTTCAGAGAGGACGAGCGGAACGCGCTCGACGGCCTGAGAAACCAAGGCAAAGTGAGCCTCAAACTGCTGAGGCATGATGATGATGCACATCCAGAGACCAGCCACCATGGTCAAAATCATTCCGAGGCTGAAGAAAATGTTCATCTGCGGGGCCAACTTCGTCAGCACTGCAACGAAGCAGTGAATCAGAAAGACCAAGGCCAATACAGGACCCGCCATGGCGAGCGCTGCACTCAGCATTTCACCGACCACCTGAATCCACCAGCGGCCGCCTCCAATCGGATTGATCACAGATCCCGGCGGGACCACATGAAAGGTATCGGCAACGTTGATGAGCAGCACCAGGTGAAGGTTGGTACCAATGAACACGCCAGCGGCCAAGAGGCTCGCCAACGTGGAGATCGGTCCGTGGCTCACCTTGAGCATCGGATCAAACAACTGCGCGGCACCGTGACCAATCTGGTTGGTGACGAACTCATTCGCGAGGGCCAGTGAACCAAAAATGAAGGTCACGACACCTCCAATAATGACACCGACCAGAACTTCCGTCGCAATCGCGAAAACCAAGTGGCCAAGCGTCGGCGTCACAGCAGCCAGAGGCACCATGGGTGCAATGATCGACGTCAGCGCTAAAATGCATAAAATGCGAGTCATTTTTGGGACGCCGCGCGCATTGAAGGCCGGCATAATCATGAAGACGCCCCCGATCCGGGAAGCGACCATGCCCATTGTGACGAGGAGCGCAGTCGACATGGGAATCTAGTTGTTCACCATGCTGATGGACTCAAAGCTTTGCGTTCCAAACGCCATCGCCTGCTCAAGCATCCATGAACCCATCAACAGGATCACAAGGAATACGGCAGCAATCTTTGGCACGAACACCAGCGTCATTTCATTGATCTGGGTAACTGCCTGAAGAATGGAGATGAACAAACCAACCACAAGCGCGGCAAAGAGAGGGGGTCCGCAGATGGTGAGAATGGCCCAAATGGACTGTTGTCCCCACAAAATGGATTCTTCAATCGACATGTCAAACTCCTCCAAAGCCAGCGGCCATCGAACGTACTAGTAGGTTCCACCCATCCATGAGGACAAAGAGCATCAGCTTAAAGGGCAATGAGATGATGACCGGTGGAAGGACCATCATTCCCATGCTCAGCAGCACGTTGGCGATGACAATGTCGATCACCAGAAAGGGCAGATACACCTTGATTGCAATGACGAACGCGGTCTTCAACTCCGACAACACAAAGGCGCTTACGACGGCCGTAGTCGGAATCTCGCTGAGCGTTTCAGGCGTGGGGATACGCCCCATGTTCATGACTGCGCTGAGGTCGTCACGACGGGTGTTCGACAACATGAAGCGCCGCATGGGCGCAATGGCGGTGTCAAGGGCGACCGTTGTGTCCATCTCACCCGCCATGTAGGGCTGAATTGCAGTCTCATTGACTTCGCTCAAGGTCGGCCCCATTACCAATGCCGCCATGAAAAGAGCGAGACCAATGAGGACCTGATTGGGAGGCGCCTGCTGCAAACCAAGGGCTTGCCGAAGCATCGAAAACACGATGATGAACCGCGTAAATGGCGTCATCACAAGCAGGATTGCAGGCACGAATGTGAGCGCCGTCAAAATCATGATCAGCCGAACAGTCGTCGCGACCGGCATATCGCGGACTTCGTCGGC
>DEBL01000109.1:14483-33716 GCA_002348535.1 Deltaproteobacteria bacterium UBA2957
CGTCGGCCATCTGCGTCACACCTTCAGCAAACGGGTCTGCATCCGCCACACTGACGACATTCTGTCCAAATGCCAGACCAGAGAAACAGAACATGGCCGCCACAACGGCAAGTCGGGCCCACATCATACCAACACCTCTCGACTCGAATAGCTGGGCTTACGTGCACCGCGGCCGATGCGTTCGCCGCCCTCACCCCCTACGGTTTCGAGGCGAACGAGATCGCGTTTGGCCAACACATCTTCGATAAGTTCAGCCTTGCTCCGGCCTTCGTCGCCGGTCGACGTATTGTCTGAATCCGCTGCGCCGTAACGGGCAGCCGCCTGACTCAGTTGTGTTTCAAATGTTGCAGGTGCCACATGCAAGCTGGCACGACGCTCATCGACACCGCCAGACACCGGTTGTGCCTCAACCGGATCGGGACCCACTACTGCGACCGCGTCATTGGCGATGTTGGATGGTGCCGCGACCGCAACTTCCCACGCACTCACGTCCGCAACAAGTCTGGGTGCTCCACCGCCAAGTCCCACCAAGAGGCGCCGCTTGCGCTGGTCGCCGTCATTGACCTCAATCAATGCGAGCGTGCCATCTTTGCCCATGTGCTGCCGGGAGACCACATGAATCGCCTCCATGGGCAAGTCAGTTTTCAGGGCGCGGCCCCGAACAATCAACAACACACCGATGGCGAGCAGGCCAACGGGAATGCTCCACCAAGGCAGCGCAGCAGTCGCAACCGCGTCGATGGTTTTTTGATCGGCTTTCGAGAGCCCTTCACCACTTGACATACCCCCAAACAAACGCTGAAACTCGGCGGCATCCTCGACACCTTCAGAAGAAGATTCACCAGCGTCCTGCCCTTCAGCAGGCTCCTGCACAGGACCAAACGCGGCCTGTTCGGCTACGACAATCTCTGACTCCGACGCGTACTCATCCCCTTCCGCAACGACGATGGCCTCGGCGTTTGCGGTTGCTTGGAAAGCGTTGAGGATGAGCGCGAACATGATCGCGCTCTTATTCATTGTTTGGGATTCCCCGAGGAAGAGACGATTTCAGTGATTCGAAGCGCCATGCGCTCCGCAACCATCACGAGCTCGCCGCGTGCAATCAGCTTACCACCGACAACAACATCCAATGGCTTGTCCATCGGTTGGTTCAACTCAACCACATCATCGGTGTCGAGCTTCGCGAGGTCGCGGAGAACCATTCGGGTTCTCCCCAACTCTACAACTACTTCGACCGGAATGTCGTCGAGAAAGGAAGACTGGGTCTGGTCTTGGGTCTCCGTCATGGAGCACCTCCAGAGGGTTGCTGATGACACCCCTTCGGACCTGTCCTAAGAAGCTTTAGCGACAAGCACAAAAAAAATGAGTTAATAGCTAAAAAGGCAGCTACAAACTCATTTTTAAATTCGAAAATAATCAGAGTCGGCGACGAATTTGAACCGACCTGTGGCCTTCCATCTCGCCAGGCGTGCCCTCAAAGGCCGGCTTACCGTTCACTTTCACTACAGCGGTGCGGAGACTTCCAACTTCAAGCGTGTCCCCCACCGCAAGACCCTTCAGCACGTCTACAGTCACCTTCATCTGTGTCAGTTCGGCCACAAGCTCTACCTCAATGGGCATCAAGCCACTCAGATCGACGCTCGGGGCATTTTTCTCCCGTTCAATCACCATCGGACCGGCGAGCGCACGGAACGCCTGAACCGGAATGGCGCAGCATAGAAGGCCATACGGATTGGTGGGTGGACCAAAATCGAGCGTGGCCGCAAACACTTCCGTGTTTCGAACGTTCCCGGTAACCGAACGTGGGCTCGAGGCGGGAGCATCCGTATCGATGCGGGGCACAGGGGCGATGGGCCAGCAGTCATGCAGTTCGCCGACAAGATCGCCACAGACGCGGTGAGCGATTTTCTGCTCAACCGGTGTGAGAGCCTTTACGCCTCCCATTTGTGTTTCTTCTTCGGGGTCTTCGCCCAACATGGTACCAACGATTCGACCCAACAAGGCGCCTTGCAGTACGACCATCCCCGGCAACCCCAGAGGGTTAAACCGAAGCAGTGAGTAAATGGCGCCCTCGCGGTACTCGTTATCGTCCAAGACCTTGGCCAAGGCTTTGACCTCAACGCCAGCCACGCGCACCGGGATGTCGACACTGGACCGGTTCACCAAACGGGCACGTACACGATGCGCGACCAAACGGAAAAAGTCTTCCACCGCTGGCATCGCGGTTTCGGCTTCTTTACTTCGTTGAGTCAGCAACTGCGTTGCATTCTCGGTCTGTTCTTGCTCGCTCACTGGATCACAAACTCCGTGAAGAAAACTTTGCGCACAGGAATCGGTTCGAGGATGGAGTTCACCCGGGCGTGGATGTCATCCTTCAATCTGATCTTGCCGTCGATCCCTTCCAGCTCCGTGTAGCTGTAGTCGCTCGCAAGCAACAACACGCTGTCTCGAACCTCCGAGATCTTTTTGGTAGCCGTTTCCTCGTCTTCTTCGTTTTTATTGATGACCAGCTGAATCTTCATGGACAAGACACGACCCGATGAATCCCGAAGATTGACAGTGAATGGCCCGAGTGGAACCAAGGTCGTGTCGAGTTCGATGGCCTCGTCGCTAGAGCTCCCCTCACCCACTTGAGCGGCCGGATCACTCGCCGCTGGGTCAGGCTTATTCATAAAATAGTTGACCCCATACGCGGTGATGACCGAGGCCAAAATCGCGGGCACAACAGCGAGAAGGACTGTGGCCATGCGACCACCGCCTTTTCCAACCTCGATTTCTTCGTCGCCTTCGGCGTTTGCGTTATCCGCCATCTCTACCTCCCGATCGACGGGCCAAGTTGCTGGACAACGTCGTAACCGCTGGGATTATCGGATTGCACTATTAGTTCCACGCGACGGTTCCAAGCTGAGTTCCCGTCTACAATATCGGCTGGAACGTGCTCGCCCATTCCCCGCGCTTGCATGCGCTCTCCCGGAACTCCCCGTTCCTCAAGCGCCTCGACAACACTGACAGCACGCAAGGCCGAAATTTCCCAGTTGCGGGAAGAATCGCCGGTGCTGTCTGTATGGCCCTCCACAAAGAGATTTACGTCCTTATCGCCCACTGCTGCAGCCACATCGGCGAGCAGACCGTAGGAGGAAGGATGTAGCTCAGTGGAGCCGGGCGGGAATAAGACTCGGGGGTTTAACATCACCCTTACTTCGGTCCGTGTCTTCGACATCTTTACCAAGTCGTCAGAAATCTTTTTCGAAAGAATCTCTCTAAGCTGCGTAACGATTGGTTTAACCTGATCTTTTGTGCTTTTAGTTTCGCTGGTATTTGCAGCTGGATTCTTCACAGCCTTCTCAGGATTGGGCGAATAGCCACCCACTCCGAAGGCCCGCCTGAGGCTCTCGATCACCTTATCGACTCGGCCCGGGCTCTCGAAACTGGCCATAGCGAGCAACATAACGAAGAACGTCAGCAACAGCGTGACCATGTCTGAATAGGTCACCATCCACGCGGGCGCGCCAGCTGGTTTTTCTTCTTTCTTCTTCTCGCGTTTCTTGCCCACGCTACCCTGCCTCCTGGAACCTCTCGGACGGTGGCAGTTGAACATTGAGGCGATCGATCAAGAAACGAGGACTCTCTCCGCTCAGAATGGACAGCAGGCCTTGGGCGACAATGGCTTTCTCGGCCAACTCTGCGGCACTGCGGCGCTTAAGCTTCTCTGCAAACGGGGTGCAAAACACGTTGGCTATGATGGACCCGTAAAACGTGGTCAACAATGCAACCGCCATAGCCGGACCGATTGCAGAGGGGTCCGACATCGATTGAAGCATCTGAACCAAGCCGATGAGCGTTCCAATCATGCCGAGCGCGGGCGACGCCATGGCCATGTATTCCCAAACGCCAATCCCGATTTTGTGTCGTTCTTCGATTTTGTCGAGCTCGCTGTATAAAACGTCCTCAATCGCCTCGGGGTCGTGCCCGTCGACGACCATTTGAATGCCGCGTTTCAAGAACTCGTCGTCCTGTGTACGCGCGACGTCCTCGAGCGCCAAAACCCCTTCGCGGCGTGCGCGGGTCGACATCTGACGCATCAACGTCAACAGCTCTTCCGACTTTTTCGGCTCTTTCTTAAAGGCCTTCTTAATGGACCCTAAAACAGCGCTTTTGTACTCAGCCACTGGATAGGCAACCAACGGGATGAACAGCGTGCCCATACCCACGATCGCAATCGAAGCGGGATCGATGAAGATTAGAATCGAAGACCCTTTGACGATCCCGAAAATAATCAGCCCGATGACGGCCAACAGCCCAACGATTGTTGCTAAATCCATGCGCGCGCCTCAACTACCATGTCGGATCAACCGCCCAAAAGGTTGAGCAGCGCCTAAAAGATCGATCGAAATTCGATATTTCAAAACGCCTCTCTTCCTAACTCGCGCACCGAGTGCGGTGCTCCCCCCCGACGAAAGTACCAGAAGCACACGGGCAACGAAACCATGGAAACGAAGAAAGTGAATCCGATTCCCCCCAACGAAGAAGGGGGAGCGCATGCTCCCCCTTTATAGGCATTCACGATTATCTACTTTAGAGCAACTGAACGAGCTCTTGAAGGGTTCCATCAGTGGTCGTAATCACACGAGCATTCGCTTGATACGTCCGCTGAGACTGAATCATATCTACAAACTGATCCTCGAGGTCCACATTGGCCTGCTCAAGGGCAAAGCTGATGAGGTTACCGCGCGTACCCGTTCCAGGCGTTCCCACCGCGGGGTCACCCGCAAGTTGCGTCGACTGGTAAAGGTTTCGACCTACACGTTTCAGTCCGGCGTACGAGGGAAACTCAGCGAGCGACACTTGGCCGAGGAGAATGTCTTCACCGTTGGTGTAGGTCCCGTTGATGTTCCCGTTGTCGTCAACAGTCATTTGAATCAAGTCACCAGACCCGTATCCATCTTGAATGACTCCTGTGACGGCCGATGGACCGCTGATGGCGCGGAGATTCCCGTCGTTTTCAGCCCCGAAAGCGTCGAGTCCGAACTCAAAGTCAACGTCATTATCTTCGGCACCAGTGAAGTTCCATGGCAAGGTGGCCGACGTGTTGACTTGGGTGAAGCCCGTGAGTTCACCGTCTCCATCGAAGCTGAGTGAACCGCTCGCGATCTGGAAGGCGCAATCTTCTGTCTCGCCAATGTCACCGCCATCAACAACGGCATACCAGCCCCAGTCGCCAGCCGTCTGACGTTCGAACGCAATGGTCACATTGTGGGGTGAACCCAATGAATCATAGATGTTGATTGAGGTGGCAAAGTCTGAAGCTGCCGCCAAATCATCAATGGAATCGGTGTTCCCATCGAGGGTGAAACCACCACTGAAAATCGGAGTGGTCGAGAAGTCTGCCTCCGTCGAAAGAACCGCATTCAGTTCCAATGTTTCGGTTGCCTTCTGTTGAAGCGCCGACCGATCGACACGAAGGTCCGTCACGATAGTCGACAGAGAGTTCTCTTCGGCGTTGTACCCTTGAAGTCGCTGCCCACCGGCGGACACAATGTACCCCTTCTCATCCAGTGAAAACTGACCGTCGCGAGTAAACAGGTATCCCTGCTGGGTCTGGTCCTTTACTTGAAAGAAGCCGTTCCCAGAGATGGCGAGATCGAGCGCATTCTGAGACTCCGTGATGGAACCTTGACCGAACAGGGTCGAGACCGTGTCGGTCGCACCACCTGTACCGATCTGCGTTGGCCCCGAAAGACCCATTGAATCACGGGCAACAAGGTCCGCAAACTGTGCACGAGCACCCTTGAATCCAATGGTGTTGATGTTGGCGATGTTGTCACCAATGACGGCCAACTTTGTGCCGGCCATACTAAGGCCAGAGGATGCGGTACTCAGAGTACTGAACAAGGACATGGTTCTCTCCTTCGGTGGTTGATAAAACGCTCGAATCCGAGCATGGAGCGTGAGACCACATCTGGGTCACAATCAGCCTCCGCAGGAACAGGTGTCCGTTGGTCCGGCCTATCGGGGCGCTCCGTCCCCAATGATGGCGTGCGTCACCGCACAACAATGGTTGAATCAATATTTGTAAAAATGCTTCCGACGGCTTCGTCGCGCGTCATTGCGGTAATGACGGTCTGTCGCTGAACCCCGACGATGAATGCATGCTCTTCATAGAGAACAAGGCTTTCCTTGGCGCCCTTTCCCTTGAGCTGGCCCACGGCATCGGCAATCTCAGTCTGAGCGCGTTCATCGAGTTCAATGCCGCGACTGCGAAGGCGGGCAGTTGCATGACGCGACCAACGGAGTTCACCGCTCTTCTCAGCGGCCAGATTGTCATGTTTGGATTGCTTGGCGAGCAATCCATCCAGAGTCTGCCCAAACCGGCCATCGATCTCACCACGGGCGTTTCCCGTGCCAGACAGATTGGGCTGAAAATCAGCAATTCCTACGCGAGCGACACTCATGCTTCATCACCTTCTTTTGAACCGCCGGTCTCGACTCGCAAAATCTCGGCGATTGAAATCTCAATGCCGTCGACAAACGGAATCGGCGCCCCCGTTGCATACGACATTTCATTGACGGTGCCCTTGAGCAGGCTGCTGACCGTTACTGGATTTCCAAGCTCATCGGCCGCATTTATGGAGACTGTATAGGTTCCCTCCGGAGCCTGAGCCCCGTGGATATCCTTCCCGTCCCAGCGCCAAGACCCTTCACCCGCTGGGATGCCGTTTAGTTCTTCTCGGGCCACAACCTTACCGTCCGAATCAAGCACGGTAATGGTCATCCGGTCGACATCGGACGCGGCCTGATAGTGGAGGTCTGTGGGCCCATCTCCGTCGTACGGAACTTGGTCACTAAAGGCAGTGACATCGCGACCCAGCAACTGCGTCATCGACGCGTTGTTCATGGAAGTCGTTGCCGCGTACAAATCGCCCAACGCGGTGTTTACGCCCATGAGCTGCTCCAGCGACGTGAACTGAGCCAACTGCGCAATGAACTCTTCATTGCCTTGGGGGTTCAGCGGGTCCTGGTGTTGCATCTGAGCAACGAGCAGCTTGAGAAACGAATCTTGGCCCAGTTCGTCAGATGCCTCCGGAGCCTTGTTCAAGTTCGCGGTTGGGTCGTACATGCTGACGTTTTCGAGACCACCAATCATTCATCGCTCCTTCGGGGCTTTCCCCGGGAGTGACTCTTCGGATGGTTGAACACGCCATTTTAGCGGCCAAAGGCATTTTATTTATATTTTTTGGATTATTTTTTTTAATATTAAAAAAGCAAATCCTGCAGCTCATTTTGAATACCAAAACAAGCTGCAGGATGAGTTTTCTGACTGCTACCCGAACGTAAACAGTCAAAGATCGTGACTTCGTTACACGATACGGTTTACCAGTCTCGAAACGGTTCCGGACTGCTGGAGCGATTGAGCGCTCCCCCGGTCATCCTGATTCGGACCAGCGGAAAGATTTGTTGAAGACTTCGAATCCGAGGATTCCGCCTCATTTTCAGGATTCTGCGCATCAGCCGAGAACTGGCTCAGATCGAGCCCCTGTCCTGCGATGGCCTCCGCCATCTCTTCTTCCATGTCGCGATATTGCTGCAGAACTTCTTCAGGCGTCTCCATTCGAACAGTCACCTCTTCCGCATCCCGCGTCATGGCGAGGCGAACTGTACCCATCGGATCATCAATATCAATGTCGAGGTGGCTTACGTCTTGAACGGCAAGTTCTGGGACTTCACCCGCCTCAATGCGTTCAGCATCAATCTGAAATGTCTCAGCCGCAGAGCGTTGGTCCGCGGCAATTTCAGCGTTTTCCGCGCCAACGAGACTTGCTTCCGCCCCCATTCCAGTCTGTGCGATCGGAGCGGTGCCGACATCATTTTGCTGTTTCACGTTTCCGTTGACCGGCGTCCGATTTGATGTCGCGGTTCGGATTTGCTGCGCATCCAACCCCTTCGTTGCCCCCTCGACGGGTCGAATCGGAGTTTCACCGGAATCCACAACGGTGTCGCCCGATGCGTTCTGTGCGAAGCCGGTCTCTTTAGACGAAGGTGCAGTCGGCCCTGCCTGCCTCGAAACGGCACCGCCTGCGACACCAACAGAACCCGCAACAGGAGTCATCGGTATCCGTGCATTTGTCTCGGAACTGCGCATGACCTGTGCCACAGTGTTGCGTTCAGTCGCATGCTGATCGAGTTGCGCAAGGACGTTCCGTATCGCCTCCAACCGTTGCCGACCTTGTGCGATCTCTGGACGCTCCACTGAAGTGTCCCGAACACGAATCACTGATTCAAAGGCCGCATCATCCGAGGTTGACGTAACCTCAGCGGACCCGGCAGTCATTGACTGAGGCGCGGTTGTTGCTTTCGGAGCTGCCGTGCCAGCAGTTGATGACGGGGGGATCTCGGACACACCAGAGTTCCCAACACCGGTCATGATGGATGGAATTGATTCGTTTGGCGTCGTCCCCATCTGTGAATCTACTGAACCAACTGATTCAGCACCCCACATCTCCGTCGCGCCATTTTGAATCCCATCCCCGACTGCAGGTTCTGGAGTGCCTTCACGGAAAGTCGTAGATGTCGCAATAGAACCGTCGCGCTCACTACTCGACGCAACGTTCTGATTGAGTTCGAGGGTTTCGCTGGACGCCTCAGTCGGCTCTGCGAAGGTGAACTGTTCTCGAGAGCCACGCGTTTGAGAATTTTCAATCGGCAACTTCCCCGCGACAGGTTCTGAAGCCGCTGTGCTCGGTGTGGCCGCCTGTTCGAATTGAAACGCCGAATCGGATGCAACCGCTTCAGTGCTTACTGTTTCGGGACCACTCACGGTTAAAGGATCGGTGACGAAAGGCGACGCCGACGCATCTTCGGCGAGTTCGACGCTCATGTTCCAGGCCACCATCGAAGCCACCGTCATGGACAGTCGATCCCACGACATCGGGTTGGCGGCCTTAATGTGTGAGGCGGCACTCTCTTTGCTCGCATACGGTTGTGCCGAATCGGTAGACTCACTGGCCGCCAACGGGCCAGCCTCCTCGGTCGTCACTGGCAACGATGCCTTGGCATCCTGCAAGGCTTGTTTCCAAGCAATCTCGTGAGCTTCTCCACCACCCGTTACGCCACAGAGGCCCTGCGGCCCGTCGACGCCATAGGCGGCTTCCGAAAACAATCCAGCTGTTTCGACTGTGCCGCTCATTACGGTGCTCCTGTGGCCAAAGGTGGACGGCCCATCTTTTCGGCGAAGAATGCGGCCCGGGCAGGCTCCATTTTCGCCAGTGCTTTACCGGCCTTCGCAACGTTCATGCGCATCAGTACTTCAAGCGCAACCGCGTCTTCTGCTTCATTCAGAATGGATGCCGCCTGCTTGTCCCGCATGGCCTCCATCATCTTCACCAACGAGGTTACGCGACGTTCTTGCTCCTCGTCCAGTTGGTTCAACATGCCTTGGATGTCTTCCCGGACCTTCTTCAACTCATCCAGACGCGATTGGAGCTCTGCCTCTGCAGCTCTCAAATCAGCCTCTCTCGTCTCCAATGTGGCCTCACGCCGCTGCAGACCGCGCTCCTTCTGAGTCAGCAAGTCCATGATTGCCTCAGCGCCACGCGCCTGATCGGTCTGCACAATCTTACTGGTACCACCCGGCGCACCAATGGCGGTAGCCGCGAGACCAAACAAGACGCCCCCGCATACGACAATTCCGACTACGCGATTCATCGCGACACCTTCCGATTCCAGCGCGATGTTCCCATCGAGTCAAGCGTCCGCGTCTCTTTACGCCTCTCCTCGACCTTGCGACGCTCATCATTAATCTCCATGATGCGCTCAACCACACGGTGCTCTTTGCTTGCGTGAGCCAACTTTCGCTGCCGATCCTCGGTCACGCCTTCGATCTCATGAAGGCGCTGGCGTTCGCCGCGCAGGCGTACTTCCATTTTCATCCGCCAAGCGGCTTCTTGAGCCACCCAACACGCATCATCCGTTGGCTCCGAATTGTCCCGTGACGACGCAACAGCTTCTTCAATCTCGACCACTCGACTCTGCTGGATCTCTCGAGCGCGCTCGGCCTCCATAAACGCATGCTCAGCACCCTTCTTTCGGTGCTTTCGAATACGCTTCAGTACGGCCAGTGTGTTCGACATTTACCCCTCACAGTGGAAGACGGTTGATACGCCTACGGACCCGGAGAGGAAACCTTGAGCTTTTTTCTAGGAAGACTGTCTGCGCGTCGGATCGGGCCGATTTGCGATCTGGATCAACGCATCAACGGTCTGCTGAAAGGGGGTAATGTCGCCGACATCTTGTCGTAGAAATCCGTCAATCGCCTCGCGTAACAAGATGGCTCGGTCAACTTTGGGATCCGTCCCGCGGCGATAGGCACCCAGTCGGATGAGTTCTTCATTCTCTCGCCATGTGGCAATGAGATCTCTCATCCCACGCGCCGCCGACTGGTGTTCATCCGAAGAGGTCATGTTCATGGTCCGGCTCACGCTCTCGAGCACATCGATCGCCGGGTAGTGGCCATGACTCGCGATCCGCCGCGACAAAACAATGTGACCATCAACAATCCCGCGGACCGTATCCGCGACCGGATCGTCCATGTCATCACCCTCTACAAGCACAGTCGTGAGTGCTGTGATGCTTCCCCGCCCCTCACCCGGCCCAGCTCGCTCAAGCAACCGCGGGAGCAGCGTAAACACGGAAGGCGTGTCCCCTCTCGTCGCGGGCGGCTCTCCAGCAGCAAGCCCAATCTGGCGTTGTGCCATGGCGAGCCGTGTCAAACTATCGACCATCAGCATGACCTTTGAGCCGTTGTCCCTAAAGTACTCGGCGACACTCAACGCGGCCTGTACCGCCTTGACCAGCAGAACGGGCGCTCGGTCTGAGGTCGCTACAATTACAACGGAACGTTGAAGCCCTTCGGGCCCAAGATCTCGTTCGAGGAACTCCCTGACCTCCCGTCCTCGTTCTCCGACCAAGCAAACTACATTCACCTCGGCTTGACTGCTACGGGCGGCCATGCCCAACAGGGTACTCTTTCCCACACCCGACCCTGCCATGATGGCGACACGCTGCCCTTCACCCAGAGTCAGCAGACCGTCAATCGTACGAATTCCGGTGGCCATTGGACTTTCGATGCGGGCGCGACTCATGGCTTGAGGCGGATCGGCATGAAGGCTCCGGCGGCCCATGCAATCGCGCAATGGGTCGCCATCCAATGGGTTTCCCAGCGGGTCAATTACTCGTCCCAACAAACCGGGACCCACAGGCAGGGTGAGGGTCGTGCCACGAACTCGCACGGGATCGCCATGAGAGATCCCGCTCAGCTCGCCGAGCGGCATGAGGAGCGCCCGGTTTTCGCGAAAACCGACCACCTCGCACTGGGTTTCTCCGACATCGGCGATCGCACCCACTGCAACTCCGGGCAACTGCGCTTCGACAATGGTTCCGACTACCTGAAGCACTCGCCCCACCTGCCGAACCGTGGTGGTGGTTTCGATGTGCTCTCGGAGCTGGTCCAACCCGAGGTTAGTCATTCAACGCCCTCGTCCTGCCAAGACTGAACCGAATCCGCCAGCCCTGTTATCGCGGAACCAAGACTCGCATCGACTCGCCCGCCCTCGCTCTCGGCAACCAAACCACCGGATATGGAGTCATCCGAGACGACCAACCACCCTTCACGGCCGCCCACCAGATCGCGGGCCGCATCGACATCATCCGGTCGGACCCGAATGGTGACCTGCTGCTCTCCGATGAGCCGCTCACCAATCACTGCAAAACGGTTCCGCAGCATGTCTTCCTGGAGCTCCGCCGAATCACTCACTACAGAACGAACACCGGCGACAACCAGTTCGCCCAGCACATTGCGAACTTCTGCGGTCCATGCGGCGCGCGCTCCATCAATCTTTTCGATGATATCGCTGAGTTGATCGCGCTGCGCCTGCAGTTCAAGCCGCGATTGAGCCAAGACGGCCTCGGCAGACTCCCGGGCTTCAACCCGGGCCTCCTCCAACAGAGCCGCGAGCGCGTCAGCGGAGGTGGGCAATCCGGGGCCCTCGTCCTCCTCAAGCTCGGTTTCGACATCGCTGCCCGAGTCCTGATTATGTGACTTCAAGGGGGCTTCGTCTGCATCGCCAACCACCCCAGCACTGAAGGACGAGGAGGTTCGAATGGGGACAAAGTTAGACATCAGTTTCTACTCGTCCTCGTCATCTTCTTCAGCGCCAATCGAAAGGTAGATTGCTCCTTCTTCGGCAAGCTTCAGGGCGGTGGCTACAATCCGTTCTTGTGCGCCACGGATCCGGCTTTTCGGCACAGGACCCATGATCTCCATTTCTTCTCGAATGTCTTCAGCCGCGCGACTCGAAACATTGTCGAGGAAGCGGTCAACCTCTGTTGGGGTGCCACCCTTCAGAGCAAGGATGAGATCGTCACGGTCAACCTGCTTGAGCAACGTCTGGATGCCTCGGTTGGTCAGTGCCATCAGATCAGAGAACAGAACCATTCGTCGGCGGAGCCGCTCTGCAAGCGGATTGTCCTCGTCGGCAACCACTTCAAGAATACGGTCATTCTCAACCTTTGCGAGACGCCCGAGCATCCGGGCTGTTCGGTCCACTCCGCCCACGTCCAAGAAATCGTCATCTCGTCCCAATGCGGCAGTAATGGCGGTGGTCACATCATCGATCAACTCACCGGGAATACGCTTCAATCGTGCCATACGCACGGTGACTTCACCCTTGTCCTCTTCGGGCATCAACCGCATGACCTTGGCGGCGTTGTCTGGGCCCATCAGCGAGAGCGCGACCGCTTGGGTCTGTGGGTGCTCATCCGCCATGATGGCCGCCACAGCCTCTGCGGGACGATTTGAGATGAAGTCCGCGAACTCTGTGTTGACTCGCCGCTTCAAAATCGGAAGAATCGTCTCCCGCCGCTCATCTTCCAGCAAGTCGGGCAGAACCTTGTTCACAAACTCAGGACCGGTTCGAGGCATCAGGCTCACCTCGTACAACTCTCGGACAAAATCGCCCACGATGCGTTCGATATCCGGCGCCTCAACCCGATCAATCGCAGCCATCGCCATTCCAACTTTTCGGACTTCTTCGTCGTTCATCAGATCCAACAAGGCCTTCGCAAGCGAACGCTCCAAGTACATGACTAGGATTGCTGCACGCTCAATGCCGCTGTAGGTCTCGTCTTGATTTTGGACTGCCAAGGCCATGGGACTCTCCTAACTGTGAACCCATCGACGGAGCACCTGTGCCGATGCATCCATCTGAAGTTCTACCAAACGATTAAGGTCTTGTGCTTCTACTGGTTCAAAGTTGTCCACCAACATGCGCAAGCGCTCTGCCAGATTTACGCCTTCCTCGCCTTCGGCGAATGCTCCGCCGCGCCCGAACCGGCCAGCGGCACGAGCAAGCACATCACCGGAGCCACCAGCCGCTGCTGACGCAGAGGCCGAACTTACGGCTCGCATCGCGGGCAGAATGACAAACATAAAGAACATCACGATGGTGACCAAGGCCACGCCGTATGGCGCCAACTCCGTCGGATCCCACGACTCTCCGATCAGCTCGGAAGAATCAAGAACAGGCTCAGAAAAGGGCATAAAGCTGACCGATACCGAGTCACCGCGGGTATCATCGAAGCCCATCGCAACGCGCACTGCTTCATTAATCTGCGTCTTGATGGAAGCAGCATCGGCCCCCTCGCCTGCAGCCGCCACCAGTTCTGCGATTCGCGCCTCATCGACCATCACCGCAACGTTGACACGGTTGATCTTCCCTGCCCGCTGGACCGTGCGACGTTGAGTCGTCGTGTAGTCGTAGTTTGAACTGAGTTCGTTTGTCGACCGTTCAGTGGTCCCTTGCCGCAGCGCCCCATTGTTTGTGGGAAGATTGGCTTGGACACCGGGTACGCCCCCGGCAGTCTGGTTGGCGCTTGTTTCCTCGCGCACCTGCTCAGAAATCGTCACCTGAGTATTGGGATCGAGTTCCTTGGTCGTGCTCTCCACCATCGTGGAATCAAGGTCGACTGTCACTGCAATGCTCATCGCGTCTTCAGCACCGAGGATGGGCGTAAGCGCGCTTAGAACCGTCTTTCGATAACGCGCCTCATACGCCTGACGTGCCTCAAAGAGTCCAGTCAAACCTGCTGTGAGGTCGTCCTCATCGGCCTCTGTGCTCAAGAGTCGGCCTTTGTCGTCAACCAAGACGACATCCGAGACCTCGAGGCCATCCACAGCACCTGCAACCAGTGAGGTAATGCCCTTTATCTGAGCCTTGCTAAGGGTTCGACCCATCTCGAGCTGGACGGTGATGCTTGCAGAAGCCGGTCGCTCCTCGCGAAGAAATGCAGACCGCTCGGGAAGGACAAGGTGCACTCGGCTTGCCTTTACTTCGTCCAAAGCGTTGACGGTTCGGACTAACTCCCCTTCCAGTGCACGCTGATAAGCCCAGCGCTCACGCTGCGGGCTTGTTCCCAGCTTAATATTTTCAAGCGTCTCAAAGCCGGGTGTTTTCCCAGCGCTGGCCGCTTCAATGCGAGCGCGCCCCACATTTGCTGCGGTCGTCTCGAGGCGCATGCCGTCCGGTGAAATCCGGTATGGAACACTCTTCTCTTCAAGAATCGCAGCAGCTGCCTGCACTTCACCGGGGTCACTCGACGTAAACACAGGACGCCAAGAGTCCTGAGAAGCCCAGTAAAACACGCCTCCCAAGGTCAGAAAAGAGGCAATGAGTGCCGCGGAAAAAATCCCGCGTTCACGCGAACCGAGTCCTTGATAGAAAGCTTTTATCTGTTCAACATATTGCTGCACTGCTCTGCTCCCCTGCGGGTTCAACGCACCATCGGTCGTTCATGCATTTGCTTTAGGCTGGCCTTGATTTTTTTTAAAAAAAATCGAAAAGAAAGCCTTTTAAGTACATTTTTTTGATCAAAAAAAACGGGACTTGTGTCCCGTTTTTTCCAATCAAAGTCAAACTCAGTCAGATCGACATGTTCATGATCTCTTGGTACGCGCCGACGACTTTATCGCGTACGGCCGTCATGGTGCGAAGTGTAATCTCAGCCTCTTCAAGTGCGATCATGGTGCCGTGCAGGTCAGCATTTTCACCACTCGCGAGCTGGGCCAGTTTGTCGTCGGCAGCCAACTGCTGGTTGCTCACGCCATCGACAGCGGTTGCAAGCTTATCGGCAAAGGTATTGGTCGGTGCGGCCCCGCTGCCGGGACCAAGCGCGCCCACGCCCTCGGTTTTCTTGACCTCTGTAATTGGAATGCTGGGTGCACCAGCGGCAGTGATGTTCATGACCTACTATCTCCCAATCTCTAGTGCGGTGTTTACCATTGTGTCGGTGACATCGATGACATTTGCATTGGCTTCATACGTTCTGGCTGTGGTCATCAAGTCAACCATTTCCTCCAGAATATTCACATTCGGATACGCGACGTATCCATCAGCGTCCGCGTCTGGATGCCCCGGGTCGTGAACCATCACCGGCGGATCATCCGACTCAACCACCCCCATGACTTCCACCCGCGCCATCGCCCGATCAAGGTCGGTTCCAAATGGGTCGTCACGAACGGCCTCGAGAACTGGAGTCTGCTTCTTGTATGGACCCCCTTCTTCCGTCCGCGTAGTCCGAGCGTTGGCCATATTTGACGCAACGGTCTGAAGGCGCAGGCGCTGAGCGGTCAAACCGCTTGCCGTTATCTGAAGTGTGTCAAGTAGGTTCATCGTTTCTTTCCCCGTCAGCGTTCGCCGTTACTGGCAGCAAACTTCAACATCGCCAGACGCTTTCCAAGCCCTCGACTGACGCCGCCGTACATGGTTGCATTTTCTTTTAAGCGCACAGCCTCTCGTTCGGCATCGACGGAATTCCCATCGGCAACCCACGGTGCGGCCTCGATTTCTTCGACAAGCGGTGCCTGAGTACTCCCGTTCAAACCTGCATTGTGGCGCTCATGAGTCGCCCGAAGCGAAAGATTTCGGCCACGATTTACTGCAGCCCCAAGCACCTCATCAAATGGTAAGAACTTGGCCTTAAACCCCGGCGTGTCCGCGTTCGCTATGTTCGCCGCCGTCAACGTATGTTGAGACATGCGAAGGTCCAGAACCTGACCCAACCCATGGTGCAAACCATCAAACAAGACACCCGCCATAAGACCTCCAGTCTGGGCCTCTGCCCTCTCCTCGAACCCCATTCGGACGCAGGTTCATTTTCTTAAGAAATCTTCCAAAAAAAACGCCCTCAGGGCGTTTTTTCAAAAAGTACCCCTCAGCGCTGTCGCCGTTTCTCGATCTCCTCCTCGAGCTGGATTCCAGCCCGGTGATCTTCTGAAAGCGCCGCCCAAATGTCTTGGCCATCCTCAAGGCTTGTTCGACCGGCATCATCGGGAAACTGCCGTGCTGCTGCTGAAATGTAAGCAGCATATCGGCTTTCTTCCTTCGAATCAGTGCGGGCCTCGGCCATTTTCGCTGCCTGCGCAGCCATCTCCCCTTCACCTTGGGACACCAGACATCGCGCAAGGGCTAAATACGGCCTTGAGGATTCGTACCGTTTTTGTCCGGCTGGACTCATCAGCTTGCCCCACAGGACCGCCGTGGCCTTCTTGCATCGACCCGATTCCGCATCGATACGCGCCAGCGCCACAGAAGCCTCTTCGCGCGATTCAGGGTCGCGCATGGCTCGTCGATACTCTGCCGCCGCTCCCGTCTCATCACCCAGTTTCTCCATGAGCGATGCACCCAGTAGAGCGACTTCGCCGGTTCGGCCCTTGACGTTGGACCGGTATCGCTTGATTGCCTTCATTCCCTCCTTCGGTTTCCCGGTCTCGCCATAGAGTCGGGCGAGCGTGAATACCAATGAGGTGTCATCCATACCGCCAGCCAAGAGCAATGGGTGGACTTCCCGTACCAACCGCAATGCTTGGTACGGCAAGCCAATCTGCTCGTAGGCGTCCGCAACGCCGAGTAATACATCAGGGTCATCGACGGCCCTGCGGACAACCGGATGCCACGCGCCCTCGTGGAGCGCGGCGATATCGAACCACCGCTCGGCGCTAATCAATCGCTGCTGACGCTCCTTATAGATTGCCCAGAGGCGTTCTGGAGCATCAGACCGGTAGGCAATCCGGCGGTGGTCGCGGATCAATCGCGATAAATCGCTCACTGCATCGACTTGACTCCCCATGGCTGTATCCAGCTGGGACAACAGGTACAGAGCCTCCGCACCGATCTCATCGCCTTCACCGACCAACGCGTTCAACTTGGGGACCACCTCTGCCCACTCGCTCGGCCCCTTCTCGATCAGTTCAACCAACATCGTACGCAGTGTCGCGAGGCCTTTTGGGCCGTTCCTGTATGAACGAACGGCTGCGTCAAACTCACCATCCAGCAGGCGGGCATCTCCAAGGCGCAACGCAATCTGTCTGGCTGACCGCCCACTCGCGCGACCGACTAAAGCCTCAAGAAGCGGTCGACTCTCCTTGTAATACCCGTCCCGCTGAAGAAGTTCGGCCGCCAAAAGCAGTGCCTCTGGTCGACCCGTAACACGGGCAAGAACTTGGGATGTAAGGGACCGGCTCGGGACACCTGTTGCGAGTGAAATCACACCAAACCCCTCGACAACAGCAGACTCCCGGGCGCCGTAGCGATAGGCTTCTCGAAGAAAGTCCCGCGCCTCGGTCCAGTCGCGGCAAGAGAGTGCGGCTCGAGCACGCGCCAACGCGACATCCCGAGCGGGCAGCGCACCGGGGTCTTCGGCCAGTCGGTTGAAGTAGTAGCGTGCTTCGCGGTCGAAGCCCTTCTCTAGATACAACCAGCCCAGTTCATACCGGGCTTGGGCCAAGGCCACCTTGCTGGTGGCATTGAGCATCATGGTGCGTGCTCGGTCAATCGCCTTCCATGTCGCTCGCGGCATGGAGGCCGGCGCCGGGAGCAGTGGAACGAAATCATCCGAACTCATTGAGTAGGAAATCGCGTCGCCGTGAAGAAACATCAAGGCAGGAAACAAAGTATTTGCGGTCTTCGACTTTACTTCACCCTCAACGAGAGCCTTCACCGTCGGCAACTCCGAATCGTCGTAGTCGGCACCACCGGCGGCCTCAACGACATCAATCAACAACCGTCCATCTTCAACAACAACACGCAGGTCAGCATCACTGCGGCCCATCATCGCTTTCAAAATCCATGTTCCACCAGCGATGTACGTCGCATCCATACCCACCACATAGGGGTTGGTTCGACCGGTCAACAAGGTCGACAGATCGGCGTTGCAGCCGCGAATGAGCACTTCCACCATGCCGTCGCGCACCGTGGGGTGGCGCTCCACACGGACAGATGAAGACACGCCAATGTCGACGACTGGGAAAAGGACTTCGGTGTCAGCCGAGGCCGTCGAAAGCCACGCCGTGAGCACGAACAGAACAGAAAACTTCACAGCCGACCCACAAGTCCGGCGCCGATGCGCCATGCAGACAAATCAAGGCCGGAACCAACACCAAATGGCTGATGCTGTCGCCGCCCGAGCATCAACTCGAAGTCAAGCCGACGCAGTCCCCTCGCCCCCGGCCGGATGGACTCTTGCAGGAAATGCGTGTGGATCCGAACCCCTGCGCGGACGTCTCCGCCAATCTTCACACCCGAGATTGCGTTTGTCGGACTTCGGTCGTTGAATGCGACCAGCGCAGGACCCGCACCGATAAACACTTCACTGGTTGGACCACCGGCTCGAAGGGTAGCACCCATCGAAATTGGCACAAGCTCAAGGGTCGAGCTGTTTCCAGTCTGTTCATTGGTGGTCGGGTCCACGGCCTTTCCTTTCATCTGATTGTACCCGAGCTCCAGCTCGAATCCAATCGCTCGGGTCAGCCCTGTATGAAAGAACCCAGCGCCTCCAAAGCGACTTGAGCTGTGCACCAGCGCAATGGCCGTCTCCTGCCACACCTCGCCGATTCCACGAAATCCAATCGAGTTTTCAGAAAACATCGGGTAGGCCGGTCGACGTTCTTTGACTTTCTTCAAGCGTTTTTCGCCTTTGCTGGCCTCATCTTGTTCGTCAGCTTGTTCTTGGGCAAGCGCGGGGCTAACGACTAGGCCACTAAGCAGGGTCAGCATCAAAACCACTCGACGGAGCATACAGAACCTCCAACCACCTAAAAACAGACGGCTCACGTCGCCATCGGACGGAGCGATTCCAGCTTAAGCGAAAAGTCGGATCAGGCTTGGCGGTTCAGCTTTTGGCTGG
>DEBL01000408.1 GCA_002348535.1 Deltaproteobacteria bacterium UBA2957
CCCTCGGGCCTGTGCAGACCGGCATGCCCCTGCCGTCGTTTGCTGGATGGGACTTGAACGGCAATCAACTGCGATGGAAACACTTTATTGCAGACGCCCCCGAGCCCAATCAGGGTGCCATCATTTCGGTCTTCGCCAGCTGGTGCGGACCGTGCAAGGTGGGCCTGAAGAGCATCGACGCGGTGGTCAAGCGCAATCCGGGGGTCCGGTTGTTGCTGGTCAACCTCAAAGAAGACCAGTCCACTGCAACTCGATTCTTAGACCGGCTTGGAATTCAGGCACCAACCATTCTCGACCAGTACGGAAAAGTATCGGAACGGATGGGCGTGAACCGAGAATTGCCGCGCACCTTTCTCATTGACGCCGATGGGCGCGTGCAGCACATCTACACCGTCGAGGGGTCCGATTTCGAGGCGGTGCTGGAACAAGACATCCGGGCATTGGCGTCATCGCCCGGCGAGTAGGCTGAACGCTCTGTTCGGACTTCTATCCGACCCCACCAAGCGCCGTTTGGATGCGGCCCCGCCTCGGTGGCGACGCCCTCATGAACCCCACGGACTGTCCGCGGATTGTTCGCTCGTTGGATTCGACTCTCCGCCAGCGCCCCACACATCGGGGGCCGAGGCGGGGCCGGCCTCTTGCCGAAACTGTTTGATCCGCTCGAGCTTCGCTCTCCGCGCACGAGTGCTTTTCATCCAGTGCCAGACGACGGCGGCCGCAACCGATGTGGCGGCCACAGTCATGCCCACGCCTGCACTCCGAGCCGATCGCGCTTCATCGATTAAGTCTTGGTAGGCCAGTCCATCATCGGCATTCGTGATGGCCGAGGCGTCGCCTGCGGCAGCGCTGGCGGAGCCAAAGGACATGGCCGCACGAACGGCCAAACCAACTCCCACTGCGCTCCCTATGAGGTCCACCCCTACAGCACCTTCCAGTCCCCTTCTCGCGGCCTGTTCATCGGCCAGCGTGAACATGGCAACCGGAATCTCAATTTCGGTGCGCTCGTTGTGCCGCACCTCGGCGATGGCACGACCGCGCATGCCCTTGCACAACACCTCTACACGGTGACTCACGGCCAATTGCTTGCCCAAGTAGGGAGGCGCGCCCACTCGCTCGCCGGCAATGAACACGCTGCCTTCGTCGGTGCACAGCTGGCCGTCCGGATACCTCGCCTTCACCAACAAACTGCCCAGCTTGCCCTGCAGCGATGGGCTGAGCGTCGTTTCTTTCAAGGGCTCGATGGTCACAAATTCTGACCAGTCGCCGTACCCCGGCAGTTGAAGCTGCACGGAGTACGACCCCGCCTGCAGCTTATCCAGCCGGGCGGGCGTTGCCTTCGGGAGCTTCTGCCCGTCAAACACAATGGTGGCCCCGCTGGGCTCAGTCCGGATGCTCAGACTGCCGTAGTTCGGTTTCAGTTCACCAAAAAACTCAGCCACACCGCCTTCGCGCACTGTGATGTCTTGGCTCACATCGAGGTGCAGCGACTTGCTCAACCGAATCGGGTACAAGCCAGGGTCGAGATCGGCCATCGAAAAGGGCGTGACCCCCACCCGTTGTCCGCGCAGCCAGACATCGGCACCTGAAGGCTTGCTGGTGATGCGCATGCCACCAATGGCCGAAACCAACCGCGTCGACACCCGCTCCACCGCCTCGTCGCGAACCACCACGGGTTCGGTGTGGGTGTGAAAGCCCTCGCGCCCCACTTTTACCACGTGCTCGCCCGACAACACCTCTGGCAGCATGAGCGGCGTGGTGCCCCGGAATACGCCGTCCACAGACACCCGCGCACCGCTGGGCTCGCTGACCACCTCCAAGCTTCCAAACGCTGGCTTGAGCTCAACGGGCACCGTCAGCTTTCCATCTGCCTCCACAGTGACCTCTTGGCGGAACGGATGATACCGTCGCCCCACCGTGGCCGTGATCACATAGGTATCGGGCGCCAACTCCTGCATCAATGCGGGGCCTTTTCCCTTGAATCCACCGGGATTGATGGTGACTTCGGCCTCGGCGGGCGTCACCTTCACCACCAGCAGGCCCGTCTCTCCAGACTCGGTGTTGTAGACCCGGTTCTCGCCGCGGTCCAAGCTCTCGAGTGCCGCCACAGCACCCGTGGTGACCATCAGCCCTTGGCCTTGGCCCAACTCGGAACGAAACAGCCGGTGAGCCAGAACCTCGACTTCGTCCATCAAGGCAATCATCTGCCGGTTCTTGACGCTGTCGCTCTCGAGCAGATCACCCGACCGCACATCGTGAATCTTGGCGGTGAGAACGTAGGTGCCTTCGATGCGCGACAAGGTTCCCGTCAGCACATAGGTGGCGCCCAAGTTGCGCGCCGTCTCAACCTCGCAGTTGCCCTCCACGCACGCCGCGTCGATGCCCTGATCTTCAAGCACCACCGCCATACTCTCGCGGCTCATGATGGTGAGCGGGCTCGCCGTCTCTCGCTTCGCCCGCAGCGCGCCCTCGCGCAGCGCATCCGCCAACTGGCCCACGACTTGGTCGTCGGCCACGGTGGTTTCGGCCATCAGCACCGCCACCCGCTCGACGGGTTGGGCAGATGCCGTCAACCCGCTGGCAACCACGGCAAAAACAACCGTCAAGACTCGCCGGATCGCGGCCCCACAAAGCGGTCCAAATCGCAACATCAACCCATGGTTCTGTGCTCGCTTCACTCCCGTCACATCCACGCTCCCGCGGCCACGCCACATCTGAACACAGCCTATCAAAACACGTCGACTGTGTCTTCAATGAAGGCCCGTCAAGCCCCTGCCTTGTGCTATGGTTCGGCATCGATCAATGCGAGGCAAGCCCATGCGAACGGTGTGGTTATTGCTCCCGCTCGCTGCCTGCGGTGAGCTGGACACCAACAAGCTGAACGACGACCAAGACGGCGACGGCTACACCGAGTTCGAGGGCGACTGCGACGACAACGACCGCGCCGTCTTTCCCGGTGCCGCAACCCAAGAGCCAA
>DEBL01000035.1:0-7206 GCA_002348535.1 Deltaproteobacteria bacterium UBA2957
GGAAACTCATATTCGCCGCGCCCAACAAATAGCGGTGTCCCGGCTGACCTTTGGTCAGGGCTAACTCGACCGCTTGAGCCACGTCTCTGACGTCAACAAAGGACACCGTTCCCGATGGAGCTACCGGCATCCCAAAATCTAAGAATGTTGAGACCGCATGCGTCGACGCTCCGCCCCACTCATCGCCGGGCCCAAGCAGGAGCGTCGGATTCAAGATCACCGCATCGATGCCCGATGCACTCATTACCATTTGCTCACTGTAAAGCTTTGATCGGTAGTAGGGCCACGTCGCGATGAGTGAATCGGGTGATGGCGACGACTCGGTGCTGACAACGCCGGGTTCCGTCGATACCGCCACAGTGCCCGAGGTTGATAGGTGTATGAACCGACGAACTCGGGCCGTCCGAGCCGCCTCCAGAACATTGGCCGTGCCCGTAACATGGACTGCCCACGTTTCCGCGGCTCGGTCGAGCGAATGGGAGACCAATCCAGCAGCATGAACGACCACATCGGCCTTGGCAAAGGCTGCTTTGAGGCCACGCCCCTTCACGATGTCGATCTTCTTGCTCTCGCACCCATCCGGCGCACGGCCACTACGGGAAATGCAGACGAGGTCGTGGTCGGGTGCGAGTCTGTCGACGATGTGTCGCCCCAGAAACCCCGTTGAGCCCGTGATTGCTACTCTCATCAGCCTTGGTACTCCGAGAGATTGAACACCCGCGTGAACTCAATCAAGAGCGGGATGTCGTTTGTCTTGATGGCTCCAGACATGAACTCTGATGGTGTCGGAATGTAGCCTTCACAGATGATCCGCGTCACCATCTCAGGCGCGCTTTTCACGACACAATCTGCGCTGCCTTGTTGGGGACGCCCCGGCTCAACGCTGCAGGACTCCTCGGATACACACACGGTGTGCTTCACATCGCCCAACGAGAAGTACCATGAGACCGGGCGCTCCACCCGGTCGGCATCAAATCGCTGTGCAAGCCCCGACAACGCAGAGACAGCACGCTCCTGAGGCGTCTGTTCGGGCGGCTCAGCGGCTGCCAACGCTTCATCAGAGGTGGTCGCATCTAAATCGAGCACCTCGCCCTTGGACAGGGCCTCGACTGCCGCATGAGCCAACCGCGCCACAGTCCTCGCCGAATTGGCTGCAGTCTCGCCCTCGGTCATTGCACGCAAGCGGTCAATGGAAAGCATCGGCCCGATTCGGACGTGAATCTTCCGCCCTTTGGGCAGCACACTGCCCTTGGGCAGTACGGCATAGGCGCCCTCGATATGAATCGGAAGAATGTCGACATTGGCATCGAGGGCGACTTTCCCAACAAGGGGTTTGAAGTCTGCGAGATGACCGGATGTCTGCCGGGTACCTTCTGGAAAGATCAATACGACACGGCCTTCCTTCACCACCTGTGTCGCTTGACGGAGACTGGTCCGAAAACCCGATCTCCGATCGATGGCCGTGACATTGGTGAGGTGCTCAAAGTAGGCGACTTTCCATGGATTTCCCTCAAAGAAATAGTCGCTCGCCGCCAAGGCCGTCATGTTGCGTCCGTACGCACCCAGTGCATGCTTCACCAGTCCCATATCGAGATGACTCGTGTGATTGGATACAACAAGAGTGGTCCGATTCGCCGGAATGTTGGCGCGTCCCGAAACCCTCGTGTTCAAGATGGCGCCATTGAGGGCTCTCTGGAGAACACCCATGCCTTCTTTGAGGGCCGCAGCGATCGGTGCAGGCACATGGATGGCATCGGGCGCTTTCGGTTCTTGCTCGTCAATCTTGGCAGGAGCTCCGACCAACTGGACCACATCCGCAACCGTCTCGCATCGGGACAACTCGACCGGATCGATGGAGCCTTCGCCTATTCCCTCGAGTGCACTGGCCAACTCCACCCACATGAGCGAGTCGAAGCCATGGGCCTCGAGCAGGTGAGTATTCAATTTGATTTCACCGCGATCCACTCCCGCCACAGCGGCGATCGCGTGGGCCACCGGGCCGCTCACCCCGTCTCCTCGTAGGCCAGACGGGGTAGCAGCAACAATCTTCTCCAAACTCTTGCGAGCGTCCTTTCGCTGTACCTTTCGTGTGGCCGTCCGCGGCAAAGGTGCGTCCACCAAGTGAATTACACTGGGTCTGTGCGTCATGGCCAAGGTCGCGACAGCATCGCCGATCGATCGCCTCGCCTCCGCCTTGGGCGTTCCCTCTTCCGCCCGCGCGAGCATTCCCAACCGTTCACCGCCCCGCGGGTCGTCGATCCCCACCAGCACATATTCTTCCACACCCCCGATCGCCCCGAGCATGTGTTCTGCGTCGTCGAGGTAAATGTTCTCACCGCTGGCGGTCACCACAACTTCTTTCGATCGTCCGACGAGCGTCAAACGATTCTTGTGATCCAGCCTGCCCATGTCGCCCGTGTGGAGCCAACCTTCCGCATCCACGGTCTCGGCACTCGCCCGATCGTTGCCGAAATATCCCTGCATGACATTGGGGCCTCGTGCCCATACCTCACCGACACCCTCTGCATCGGGTGCATGGATTTTCAGCTCTACACCCGGAATCGGCGTGCCCACATGGCCGGTTTTGGAGCCCGGCCGCGCGCGCGAAACGGTGAGAACGGGACTCGCTTCGGTCAGTCCGTAGCCCTCAGAGAGGTGCAGACCAAGCCCGGAAAACAGCGACTGGGTATCGCTCGGCAGGGCGGCCCCACCAGAGATCAGCAATCGAATGTTGCCTCCGAATTTGGAGTGAACAGAGCCGAACATCACCTTGCCGAGGTCAAGCCCTGTCGCCTTGCCAATGGCCCGATTGAGTTCGAGCCCCACCTCAAAACCGGCACTAAACAGCGGACCCTTAGATTTCACTTGGCTGCGAATTCGCCGGTCGAGCAACTGCCACAGTGCTGGCACGCCCACCATGCAGGTGACTCGACCTTCCTTCAGCCCGTAGGCCAGCCGATCCCCATCCACCGCGTCGAGGTAAATGACGCGTGCACCCTTCGAGAGCGGCAACAACAACCCACACCCAAACTCAAAAGCATGGTGCAAAGGAAGCACGCTCAGCAGGCGGTCGTGTTCATTGAGGGTAAATACCCCCGAGACCGACGCGATGAGCGCACAAAAGTTCGCATGACTCAGCATGACGCCCTTGGGAACGCCGGTCGTACCCGAGGTGTACAAGATGCTGGCGAGTTCCTGGCCATCGATGGGTGCTGCGGTCAACATCGAATGCCCGCCCGACTCGGTCAACTGGTGCAGGTCGTGGACGGGCAGATCGGTATCAAAGGTCTCCCGGGTTGATGAATCCAAGACTGCGGCGACGGCACCCGAGGCTGCTTGAATTGTCTGCACAGCAGCGCGTTCGAGCCCGGGATCCAGCGGGACCGCGGTTGCTCCCAGCCGCAAAATTCCGAAGTATGCGATGGCCCAGTCGGGATGGTTCTCCGCGCTCAGCATCACGCGATCACCCGGCTTGACACCGGCTTGCTGCAATCGGGCCGCTGCAGCGATAGAACGCAGCCGCAACGAGCGGTAGCTCACCACAGTAAAGCCGTCCTCGTGGGTCCGCATTAAAGCGGGCGCGAGGTCGTGATGTTCGGCCGAATTGTCGAGCATTGCAACCAAGTTGTCGTGTGCTCGAATGGGCTTGACGGTCTTCTTGATCTTCTCGTCGATCAAGGGCGTCACGTTTTTCTGCAGACCCGGCCCATGAACCTCAAGGATGTAGTGTCGCCAATCAATCTTCTCAGGATGCCAATCGAGGAGTCGCCGGTCATCGGCATCGAGTCTGGCGCATGCATCCCGGACGTTGGTGCACGAAAATCGATAGTTGTGCGTGGCCATAAACGGAACAAACTGGTCGGTAATCCGCGCCTGTATGGAAATGCCCTTCGAGAGGCCCTTGAGTGCCGTCGAGGCCGGGCCCGCCAATGCCTCCATCGGACCTTCCGAGAGCCGACCCACGAGTTGCGCAAGAGATCCGGCCGCCGATGAGCGAAAGTGAGGGCCCCACTTGCGGTAGTTCTCTGCCGTCATGGACTCCGGTTCCATGCGCGCCTTGATCCAGTTGCCCACCGGATTGCCTCCAGCATCGCGCACGAAATGACGTCGTTTGAACAGACCCACCAGCTCGATCAATCGGTTGATGTTGAGCCCGTTCGTATCCGATGTCCCGTAGTGGTACACAACACGATGGCGCCCCTCGATGAGCTCCGCCAAACTGAGCATCATCCCGATGGCGACTTGATCCACCGGAATGATATCCAAACATGTCTCATCCTCGCGCGGGTAGACCACGGGGCCTTTCATCGCCAAATAGATGACGGGAGCCGACGTGTTGATGCCTTCGTTCCACCCGGTGGTTGGGTACGCCAATGCGGACTCAATGACGGCGGGTCGAGCAATCACAAACGGAACACCTGACTTTGCGAGGATCTGCTCGCCTATCGATTTGGTGTACGTGTAGATGTTGTGCCATCCCCAGTACTGGGCCCGCTCAGTCCCCCAATCAACCAGTTGAGCCTCTTCGAAGCGTCGCTTTACCTTCGCCAACTCGTCATTCAGCGCGGACCCTCGCGTGGGCTCTCCTTTTTCGAGGAGCTTCTTCTTCGCCTCATCCAAAAATCGGGACTGACGAAACGCGTCGTTTGACCGGTGCCGGACATTCTCAACCAGATCGACGCACTCTGCGATTTCTCGCTCCGGATCCCAATGGGACCGCTCGAGGTCGTTTGCCTTGGGAAAGGGGTGCGACAACGGATCGACTTCATCGACTTGACCCGTCCGGCCTCCAGCGACGTACGCGGTCGACGTGTGCACGAACGGGACGCCCGGTGCTCCGTCGGGGGCGAGGTCACGCGCGAGATCCACCAAATTCTGCATGCCGAAGGCATTGACGTTCAATGCATAGTCAAGCGGTGGATTGAAATCGACGACGCCACTTGCGTTAACAATCGCCGTCAGCGTACCGCGCATCGAATCACGGATAGCCTCTGGCACGCCCGCGTACGGTTCCGTGACATCGCCGGGGATCACCGTGATCTTCGTCCGAAGCATCGCCTCGAAGGCACCCCCCGGAAAGCGCTCCCGCACCGGGTCGAACACCGGGCTCGGCGCAATCTCAGCCCAGAATCGTTCCTCACTGGACTGAGTGACTACGCCGCTTCGCTTTCGCGGTCGTACGACCAAGAAGACATGATCAACTTCTGGAAAATGATGCAGCAACATCGAAAACCAGACTTTGCCGAGAAAGCCGGTTCCGCCCATGACCAACAGGCGACTCCCCTCAAACTGGGCCCGAACATCGAGTCGGTCCACCGCTGACGGTGTATCGTCACCGGGCTGCGTCATCGTGCGTCACCCTCCAACTGCATCGGCGTCGGGTCGGGGGAAACTTCTGCCATCATGACCGGACAAATGCGGAAGCATGTGATGGACGGATCCGGTGGCGCGGTTTCCTTGGCCATTCGCAACGCCTCCGTCATCGTCGCGGCGGTCTCGTAGCCCAATATCTTGGGCACATACTCGTTGTCGGCACCCACCACAATCACGCGGCCGCGATGCTGGCGCCCGTTCTCACCCCAATACCACATGTAAAACGGGTGAGCCGGGTGGTAGGCCGACCCCGTACGGTACATCTGGATGTAGGCTGGATGGCTGGCAAACGTCTTCTCAAAGCGCTTGTGAAGTTCCATCGCATCCCGAGTCTGAGGCAAGAGTTTGTGGAAGAACTCGACATAGGCGGGGTGCTGGTCCTGATCAAACTTATCGGAGCACGGGTGCAGGATGATCATGGTGCCACCGCGCTTCAGAAGCGGAACTCCCTTGTGCAAGTTGTGAAGATAGCCCTCGGCCATCACGCTCACAAGGAGTGGGTTTAGGTAGGCTCCCACGTTGTAGGGACTGATGTAGGGAATCGGAAACACAACAATGTCCGATTGCCCCTGCACCGGAACGCAGTGTTGCTTGTAGACCAACTGGAGGATCGCGTCGTGAACCGCTTCGCATTCACCGGCAAAGACGCCAATCATGTCGTAAGGGGCGGGCACCCGCTCAAAGATGGCTTGCCGAGCGGGCTGGGGGAGAAACTTGAGGGTTCGGACCAACGCGCGCAGTGCTTTGGATTCGGTCCGATTCAGCTCATCCTCGTTCTTCGCCAAGAAGGAGAGCGGAGTATCGAACATTCGATTGTTCACGGTTGTTTCAATGTGAAAGACGTTCAGTTTCTCCTCGATGAGTTTGCCTACAGCGGTCATTTTATCAGCGAGGTGCGACTTCTCTGGCTCCATGTAGGAGTCTGTCTTCCGAATCGTCGACGGGTTGTGGTGACCGCGAAGCGTACGGTACCCCACCAACCCTGTTCCGAGCGATTTGTAGCCACCGTTCATGGACACAAAGGTCAGGTTTACGTAGATGATCAGGTCGGAACTGGCCGCGCGCGCATTCAGTTCAACCTCGATCCCGTCCGCCGTGGTGCCCAAGTGCGTAAGCCCACCGGGCCGCTCCGCGTCGTGGTTGTACAGACGGTCTGGCCAGAATCGTTGAAAGGTGCGCTTGCCCACGATGTGTTCAATTTCCGGGCCAGACATCGGGCGATGAAACGCCGTGGCTATGATGAGTTCGACATCATCGACCCCGGCTTCATCGAGCATCTTGATCACCGGCTCCAGCACGCGTTGTCGGCAGTCGGGTCGCTTCATCGGCGGCAGCGGCATGCTCAGGTCGTCGATGGCGATCGTGACCCGCATCCCGGGACGGAGTTTTGCATAAAGGGGTTCGTCATTGAGCGGGTGGCTCAAGGCGTAGCGAACCGCCGCGTCGGGATCGGGGAGCCCTTCGATGGGCGGTTTGGCGTAGATCACGCGGGTCCCCGCGGGAAGATCCACTTCCACCAGTTGGTCGCCTGAGAAGAGAACTCTGGGCTTCGACCGGTGGTCTAAAGTCACGACGCAAGGGTGTTCGACGCTCATTCGGTTCGCTCCATATTTCCACGCGGTGGAGAATCGATGTCGAGAATGGGCCAGTCATAGGCTCTCGCCAAGCGGGCCAATCGACCATCGGGATTGATGCAAGCGGGGTGACCGACGACTGACAACATGGGAACGTCCGAGTACGAATCTGAGTAGGCCGAACAGTCGGCGAGGTCGTGGCCAACGCTCCGTGCGTCCTCCACCATCAGCACCGCCTTTTCAGGGCCCGCCACAACCG
>DEBL01000035.1:7517-10709 GCA_002348535.1 Deltaproteobacteria bacterium UBA2957
TTTTCAGGGCCCGCCACAACCGGTCGAAGCAGCTTACCCGTTGCTGTTCCGTTCTTCATCTCGAGTCGATTGGCAATGAAGTGGTCCGCGCCGAGGTGTTCTGAAAGGTACTCGATGGTCCAGTCAAGGCTGCCCGTAATCAGAACAACCCGCTTCCCGGCTCGTTTGCATTGCTCGACGAGGTCACGGGCACCCCTGAAGATTCGGGGTCGCACGATGACATCAAACACCTCTTCGCTCAGAACCGAAATGCGATCCTCGGACATCCCCCGATAGTGACTGAAGAGCATTTCATTAAAGAGGCGGCGGTCGCGCATCTCGGCGAGCGCCATCAGTGGCGCCTGCAGCATCGCCCCGCCAAGCCGTGCCACCGACTTCAGCGGGCTGGACTGGTTGGCGAAGTACATGATGGTCGGATGGATGAGGTTGGTCCCCACCAACGTTCCGTCCACGTCGAAGTATGCTGTAGAAGTTGCCACGTGTGTACCCATCTGCGCCACCCCGGCACAGGTTGCGCTCTGTAACGGCTTCGAGGACCCTTTACACACCTCCGAGACCCGAGGATTCAGCCCCGTCGTCGCGATCGGATGCGCGAACGGCTCACTGCGCTTGAACCTCTGCCTTGCCGCCGCGAACCTCCATGATGACCCCGTCTGCGTTGACGGCATCAAAATCAAAGCACACGATCAGGGCGGTGTCATTTTGATCCAAGATGCTCATCGACCCACTCCCGCCCGGTTGACTGGATGCAAATGAATCCAGCCCATTGCGCTGGTCCATCACGCTGCCCGATCCGTCTTCACCGGCCAAGTCAACAACGATGGGGAATCGGCCCTCCGTGACGGCATCCGCCACCGACTGGCCCGACTGCGATCGGGTCCCGCGGAGACTCATCCCAATGTCTATGCTTCCTTGCAGGTTCAACTGAACCGCCGACCCTGCCTCCATCCAAGTGCCCACCGAAGCGGTCCAATCAATGCCATCGACGGTTGCTTCTCCAACGCCGACAAGACCGTCCGCATCGCACTCTGCGAACTCGCCGCCCTTCCCTTCGGCACAGCCCACAAGACCGACCATCATCCAAATCCACTTCATGTTTCCTCCCGACGAGTTCTGTCCTAATCGGCGGGAACCGCCAGCGGGAGAAGCCTGCGTATTTGCGCGGCCCGCATTTCGGTTCCCGTCCGCAGCTCCGAGTGCATGAGCACGCCAATCACAATGCTGAGGACTGCGTCCGCAGCATCCGCATCCCCCTGCGTGAGGTACTCGGTCAAGGAGCCTCGGTAGACATCCAGAACCCGGTTGACCAGTTCATCCCCACTGGGGCCTACCGTTCGCCGGTAATCGATCAGGACGTCAATGATCTCTCGGATTGGACTCGCGCTGGCAATCACGAACTCCACCACGAGCTCAAGCCGGGCACTGCGAGGCATGCCGGGCTCAATGCGGGCGATCACACCGCCAACATCCGACTGCGCGAGACGGTACAGCATAGACTCAAACAGCGCCGACTTGTTCGGAAAGTAGTGGTACAGCGCTCCCGTCGATACGTTCAACTCACCCGCAAGATGCCGCATGCTGATTCCGGAGAATCCGAGCTTCGAAAAGAGGGCGAGGCTGGCGTCGAGAATCTCACCGCGCCGCACATCGTGGTCGATGATCTTGGGCATGGTTCAGGACGCGAGGCGAATGGCTTCCGAGTCCAACTGGGCGTGAATCAAGCGTTTGTACACCGGGGGGATCAACGCCAGCAGAATCATGCCGGCGTAGCCCGTCGGTAACTGTGGCGCGTCGCTGAAGTGCCGAAGGGCTCCGTATGGCCGGCCCGCGTACGCATGGTGGTCTGCATGGCGCGGCAACTCATAGAGCAGTGCCCGGCTGATGGGGTGGTCAGAGGTCCACGAGTGCTTGGGCGCAACCCGTTCGTAGCGGCCGTTGGGTAGACGCTCTCGAAGCAAGCCGTAGTGTTCCACGTAGTTTACGGTCTCGAGGAGCAAGAAGCCCACGACCGCGCTCGTGACCCACGTAAGCAAAGCGGCAGTACCAAGCCCGAACCCGACCAACGCGAGCGCGATCACCTGCATCAACTGAAGTCTCAGCATTTGGTTGTTCACTACCCGCTGCCACCAAGCGTGGCGCTGCAGTCGGTGGCCCTCGATACGCCACGCGCTCATCCAACCGCCCGTGACGGAGCGGAACCAAAACGCGTAGACGATCTCATTCCGCCGAGCCGTGGCAGGGTCAGCCGGCGTCGCAATGTGTCGGTGGTGCCCTCTGTTGTGCTCGATAAAAAAGTGCGTATACAGCGCCGGGAGCAGCAAGACCTTCGCAAGGGCTTGATACATCTTGCTTGAGCGGTGCCCCATTTCATGGGCCACGTTGATGCCGATGGCTCCGAACAACACACCTGCACACAGAACAAGTCCGGTCCATTCAAGGCTCCCCAACACCACGGCACTCGATTGCCACAGCATCAGACCCATGCCGAGCCACACCATCACAAACGCATGCACCAACACCACATCGTGGGCCGTGCGGTGCTCGCCGCCGGGTGCGCTCTCTTTGGCCCCGAGGCCCGGCACCAAGAGTTCAGCCATCGGCACGGCGACGAACGCGAGGGCCGGGAAGGCAAACGTGCTCAAACCGCCGCTCCAGAGGCCCAAGACGGCGGTGAGCGGGAAGCCAACTGCGATGAAATATACAAGTGGATTCATGTTTTTTACCGAACAGTCGTTTTATAACCCAAGTCGGAATGAATGCGCAAGCCCCCCACACCGACGCACGAGTCCGAGTCGCGAAAACCTCGACGACGCAAACAGTGTAAAACCGAAGGACAACGCCACACACCCCCCATCCCGACATGCGGTCACAACGACACTCCTTTGTCACGTAGAGCGACGGCCAACCCGATCGTCGACCAATGAGGGGTGCGGCGCGGGTCGTGTTGGTGTACGATCGGACTATTGGGGGAGATATGGTTCGTTTTGCCTGCGCTTTGGTTTCGGTAATCGTGGTCGGCTGTTCACCTGTAAAAGCAGTAAGCGGTGATGCCGAGGAAGTCACCGGTGACGATGCGGTCACCATCGCCGACGACACGGAAGACACCGGACTGAGCGGTACAGACCCGGACACCGGGGACGGCACACCCATCGATCCGGATGACGACGGAGACGCCGATGCAGACGCCGATGC
>DEBL01000035.1:11097-12047 GCA_002348535.1 Deltaproteobacteria bacterium UBA2957
CCGATGCCGATGCAGACGCCGATGCCGATGCAGACGACACCGGTGATGGCGATTCAGACGATACCGGTGACACCCCGGCCGGCTGAGCCCACAGCCGGGGGGGGGGTGCCCGTCGTTCGATGATCGACCGGTCGCCCAATGCGTCCGAACACACTTCGCCCGAACGATGGCCGGCTGAGTCCAGCAATGAGCACGGGTGATGCATTCGCCAGCGTCCGTGGACGCATCACAACCGAAGTCTACAGGCCCTGCCGGTGGCTTTCGCTTTGAAGCCAATAAAATTCGTCAATATTGGCGGTGAAGTATGGAAATGACGAACTATGATCCCGTATACTCATGGGTGACAGGGGACCACTGCCATGCGACTGCTGATTTTGATGTTTGCAATTTCGTGCGCTGCTGACGGCGACGAAACCAAGCGTGGATCATCGAATGCCCGTCAATACGATACGGCCACGGTCGTGTACGAAACGGACGAAGACGAGGATGGAACGACAGGCGACGGCGGCGACGGATCCAGCGGCGAAGCATACATCCAATCGCTCTCGCTTGATGTCGCGAACTTGTCGATGATCACCCGGCCCGATGAACCCCGGACCCATCGATTCAAGCTACTCGCCAACTGGTCGAACGGTCGCATTGACCGAGTCACCGAGAACATCGAGTGGCGGATCAACGACATCAATGTAGGGAGCATCGACGATCAAGGGCGGTTCACCACCAGTACGTCGCGCGGCGGCCAAGTCGGCATCATTGCCGAACACAATGGGCTGACTGCGGTTGGGACGGTCACCGTCAAATACATCGACACCCTCGTCACGGATGGTCTCGAACCTTCGCTCTTTGACGTCGCAGAGGTAGCAGCCAGCGGAACCGGCATGCTGTATCCACTCGACGGGGTGGTCGTTCCACGAAACCAACCATCCATGCATTTTCAATGGGAAAACTTG
>DEBL01000207.1 GCA_002348535.1 Deltaproteobacteria bacterium UBA2957
GTGGCAGTCCACAATCATTACAAGCGCATCGATAGCCGCTCAGGCCACGATGACGTTGAGTTGCAGAAGTCCAACATTTTGATCATCGGCCCAACGGGTACCGGAAAGACTCTGTTGGCCCAGACCCTTGCACGCTTTCTGAACGTGCCCTTCACGATTGTCGATGCGACCAGCCTCACCGAGGCAGGGTACGTCGGCGAGGATGTCGAAAACATCATTTTGAGCCTGTTCCAGTCGGCTGACTACAACGTCGAGCGGGCGACGAAAGGAATCATTTACGTGGATGAGATCGACAAGGTGAGCCGAAAGGGCGAGAACCCATCCATTACACGCGATGTGTCTGGAGAGGGGGTTCAACAGGCGCTGCTCAAGATTATTGAGGGTACAGTCGCAAACGTGCCGCCAAAGGGCGGCCGGAAGCATCCCCAACAGGAGTTCCTGCAGGTCGACACCACCAACATCTTGTTTGTGTGTGGCGGTGCCTTTGTGGGGCTCGACAAAATTATTGAGGAACGCATCAACAAATCGGGCATTGGCTTTGGAGCCAAGGTTGCAGAACATGCAGAACTGTCGCGGAGCGAGTTGCTGGCCCAAGTCGAGACGGAAGACCTGCTGCGTTTTGGAATGATTCCCGAGTTTGTCGGTCGGCTTCCGGTGCATGCCGCGCTCGCTGAGCTCGATGAGGAAGCGTTGGTCCGGATTCTTACTGAACCGAAGAATGCGCTCATCAAGCAGTACCAAAAGCTGTTTGAAATGGAGAATGTACACCTGAAGTTCACCGATGGCGCACTGAAGTCAATCGCCAGTGAGGCGATTCGTCGAGACACCGGTGCACGCGGTCTTCGGGCCATTCTCGAGGAAATAATGTTGGATGTGATGTACGACCTCCCGGGGCGTGACAACGTGAAGGAGTGCATCATTTCGGAAGAGGTTGTGGACCGGAAGAAGGATCCGATTTTGGTCTACGAGAACGAAGCGGAGTGGGCGTAACCACTGCGTGATTGGAGGACTGATGGCTGACAAGCAAACACCAACTATTCTTGAGTTACCCATGCTCCCCTTGCGGGACTTGGTCGTATTTCCTCACATGGTTGTGCCGCTGATTGTTGGTCGTCCACGGTCCCGAGCTGCGTTGGGCCAAGCCGATGCGGGTGACCGCAAGGTATTGCTCGTGGCCCAACGGAATGGCCGAACCACTGAGCCCCAAGAGGGCGACATTTTTGAACTGGGGACCGTGGCGAGCATTCACCAAATGCTTCGCCTGCCCGATGACAATCTCAAGGTGCTTGTCGAAGGCAAGCAGCGGGCCCGAATCCTCCGGTTCGTCGACGGCGAGAGCCACTTCAGGGTGCAGGTGGAACTGGTCGATGACGAGCACGGCGACGAAGAGGAGTTGAAAGGCTTGATGCGGTCGGTGAAAAGCGCATTTGAGCAGTTCGTGAAGCTCAACAAAGGCATCCCTCCGGAGATGCTGCTTACCGTCGCGTCGCTGGATGAGCCGGGCCGACTGGCGGATACGCTGGTGGCTCACCTTGCCTTCAAGCACGAGGACCGTCAGGCCCTTCTCGAGAATGCGTCCACCCGGGGGAGACTGGAGACGATTCTGCGTTTTGTACAGGGCGAAATTGAAATTCTCCAAGTTGAGAAGAAGATAAAGTCCCGGGTCAAGAAGCAGATGGAGCGCACGCAGAAGGAGTACTACCTGAATGAGCAAATGCATGCGATCCAGAAGGAACTCGGCGGGAAGGACGAAGCCCGAACAGAGATGGAAGAGCTTGCGCATCGAATTGCCGAGTCCACCATGTCCGCTGAGGCTCGGGAACACACAGAGCGAGAGTTCCGCAAACTCAAGCTGATGAGCCCGATGTCTGCGGAAGCCACCGTCGTTCGCAACTACATTGACTGGATGCTGGCGGTTCCTTGGGAAGAGACGTCCGAGGAAAACCTTGAGCTCAAGCAGGCCGCTGATGTGCTCGACAGAGACCACTACGGCCTCGAAGAGGTGAAGGAGCGAATCCTCGACCATCTGGCAGTCGCCAGCCTCGTCGACCGGATTGAAGGCCCCATCTTGTGCTTGGTCGGCCCTCCTGGTGTCGGTAAGACCTCACTGGCCCGTTCCATTGCACGGGCCACAAACCGGGAGTTCGTGCGCCAAGCACTCGGCGGGGTCCGCGATGAGGCAGAGATTCGTGGTCATCGGCGGACCTACATCGGCGCCATGCCGGGCAAAATCATCCAGAGCATCAAGAAGGCAGGAACGGCCAACCCGGTGTTGTTGCTCGACGAAATCGACAAGATGAGCACGGACTTCCGGGGCGACCCGTCAGCCGCCCTTCTGGAGGTGCTCGACCCCGAGCAGAATGAAACCTTTCAGGACCACTACCTCGATGTTGGGTTTGATCTCTCGAAAGTGTTCTTCGTCTGCACTGCAAACACCCTGCAGGGGATCCCGCCGGCGCTGCGCGACCGTCTGGAGATCATCAACCTCTCTGGGTACACCGAAGAAGAGAAGCTCTCAATTGCACGCAAGTACTTGCTGCCCAAGCAAATCAAGAAGAATGGACTGAGCGATGAACAGATCGCAGTGACGCGGGGCGCAACGGAGCGAATAATCCGCGAATACACCCGAGAGAGTGGCGTGCGAACCCTCGATCGTGAAGTGGCAAAAGTCTGCCGAAAGGTGGCTCGGCGCGTGGTCAGCGAGAACCTCGATTCCGTGGTGAGTGTCACCAAGGAAAACATCCATGATCTCCTCGGCACACCCAAGTACAGCCGCAACACGCTGGAGACAGACGACCAAGTGGGTGCAGTCAAAGGAATGGCTGTGACTCCATGGGGTGGCGAGTTGCTGGATATTGAGGTGGTGGTTGTACCCGGATCGGGGAAGCTGATTCTCACCGGTCGACTCGGCGACTGGCTCAAGGAGAGTGCGCAAGCGGCGTTTTCATACATTCGTTCACGTCAGCGCAGCCTTGACCTTGATGCCGACTTTCACGAGAAGTACGACTTTCACATCCATTATCCGGGAAACAGCCTTAAGACGGACGGCCCTTCGGCGGGCATTGCGATGGCCACGGCCATGGTCTCTGCGCTTACTGGACATCCGGTTCGTCGTGACATTGCTATGACCGGTGAGATCTCGCTTCGCGGTAAGGTCCTCCCCATCGGTGGTCTGAAAGAAAAGACCATGGCGGGCCATCGCGGTGGAATCGTGCAGGTACTGCTGCCAGTCGAGAATGTGAAAGACATCCCGGATATTCCGGATACAGTCGCCGACGAGATCACCATGACGCCTGTCTCGCATTTGGATGAGGTGTTGTCGATTGCGTTGAAACCCGCCGATGGAAGGGCGTTGTTTCATGCGGTGCCCAAAGAGGCTCCGG
>DEBL01000284.1:0-12044 GCA_002348535.1 Deltaproteobacteria bacterium UBA2957
ATTCCATTTCGAGCCCAAAGGGCCGCACCGCCGAGGCCAGGCCGACTCGACTGGATGGCGGCCCACACACGACCGCAGTGAAGTGCATCGGATCGAACCACGTCGCAGCGGCTGCATTGACGGATTCAGAAGGCACGGCATGAATGCGAGACACAATGGTGTGCCACTCGTCGCTGGGGAGGCCATGCAGCCATGACGCCACCGCTAGCCCCCCCACACCCGTAAGACCGCTGGCTTGTTGGGGAAAAGCGCCCATCAAAATACGCTTTGCGCTTGTGATCTCAGCCTCGCCCAAGGGTTCAGCAGACGCATCGTGCAGCTCAGTCAACAGCGCTGCAAGGCCGGCAGCCGCATTGTCTGGCGCCACCCCCATCACCGCTGTAATGTCACCCGCGTGCACGCCACAGTCGAGCGTGGAGTACACACCATAGGTGAGTGACCGGTCATCTCTGAGTCGTCGAAACAGGCGCGAACTCGCGCTGCCTCCGATGGCCTGATTGGCCACGCGAAGCGCCGCGTGGTCGGGATGATTGCGCGGTATGGCGAGGCCTCCCACACCCACCGTTGCCTGCTCAGCCGTGGGGTGTTCCACAAACAACAAGCGACGCGGCGGGCTCTGCGGTGCTGGCACAGCGACCGGCACACTCGTCTCCACAACCGGAATGTTGGCGTACCGCTCCGCAAGCGTGTGCAGCACCCGATCCGGATCCACATCGCCCACCACCAAGATGAGCCCCCGTTGGGGTGCAGCGATGGATCGATGAAGGTCCACGAGATCCGCACGCGATGTCGCGGCGAGTCCAGAAGCGGTTGTTGCAGGGGCCCCGTATGGGTGGGCTCCATACACACCGTGACCCAGCATCATCTCGACGATGGCATCGGTTCGATTGCAGGCGTGTCGGTGAAGCTCACGACTGCGTATTTTCTCTCCTGCAAGTGCGAGATCCGAAAGACCGGGTTTGAGCGCAACGTGTTCCGTTAGGTCGACAATGGGCCAGACGTGCTGCGCGAGGCCGCCGATGCTGACCACGGACGTATCGATGGTCACTCCGCCACTCATTCGAGCCCCCATCCGGTCCAGCGCCGCGGTGAACGGACGGGCCCCAAGCCTTTCGGTGCCGTGCCGCATGACACGCTGGAGCAATAGGCCCGACCCAATCCGGCCGGGGTCTTGTGCAATCCGACCCGCACCGAATGCCCAGCGAACCTGAACGATGGGCAGCGTGTCCATGCGGACGACCGCAACGCGGAGCCCATTGGAGAGGTCCTGCACCGCGGGGGTTGGCACGTTCCACGCCCTCGGCGCTGTACCTTCCGGCGGAGATGTGGGAAACCGTATCATGCGGGCACAACCTCAAGCGTCACACTCGCATTCGGATCAAAGTCTCTCGCAGCAACTCGCTGAATGGCCTCGGGCCCCACGCGTAGGATCCGCTCCACATACCGTTCTTCCCACAATGCATCGGAGTGGTAGAGCAGCGAGCGACCCAATGCATTCGCACGGTGCACGATACTCTGGCGCCCGAACAAGCGCCCCGCACGCACCCGATTGTGGACGCGTTCCAATTCATCCTCCGACACCGGCTGTTTCACCAACCGCTCCAACTCGTCCGCATACAGCGCAGCCAACCGATCGGGGTCTCCGCCTTCCGGCATCATGCCGAAGAAGCTGAACAGACTCGGGCCTCGATGGGCTTCGTACCCGCCCTGCACCTTGATTGCACAGCGCTCTTCCATGACCATTCGTTGATTCAGGCGACTGCTCGGCCCACGAAACAGCAGCGCTTCAATGACCTCATAAACATAGAAATCAGGGTCACCGTACGGCACAGCAGGATGATTCACAAAGAGCGCAGGCGCCGACGCCAAGGGGGCGCGAAGGGATTCCCGAGTGGGCACCATGCGGCGAGCCTCTGAAAACGATGGACGGGTCGGCGTATCGGCCCGCGGGACAGCGCCAAAACACGTGTGCACCGCATCGATCGCTTCATCGGGCTCAACATCGCCCACCATCGCCAGAACCGCATTGCTTGGGGCATACCATTGGGCGTGAAATTGCCTCGCATCGTCCGACTGCGCACACGCTACATCGTCTCGGTAGCCGATCACCGGATGCCCGTACCCAAAATCGTCGTATGACAACTCGCCAATCCGGACGAGCGCCTCGCCGTACGGACTGTTGTTGATCCGCTCAAGGCGCTCGTCCAGAACGGTGGCCCTCTGACGCTCAAACGCCGCCTCATCGAATCCGACCCCTCGCATGCGGTCGGCATCCATCCACAACCCCAAGGCGAACTGATGGCTGGGCAACGAATGATAGTAGGTCGTTCGTTCGGCGCCAGTCATTCCGTTTACGGCTCCACCCCACCCCTGAATGCGATGGACGAACTCCCCGGGCGCCACATGCTCAGACCCTTGAAACATGAGATGCTCCACCAAGTGGGCCATCCCACTTGAGCCCGGCTTTTCCACGCGACTTCCCACATCGTAAATCAGCGACACCCCGACCAACGGGAGCGTGCTGTCGGGCTGAATCACAACCCGCAAGCCATTGGACAGCGTTGTCTGTTCGATGTTCACCATGCGAATGCATGAGGGGTAACATCGTTTTTTCGAAGCGGTTACGGCGAGACATGATGGACCTTTGGTTGCCGACCCTGATGATGCTCTACTCGCCCGCAGCGGAAGCGGGAACAGTCATCTTCGACACCGATACCGAGGCCACTGTAGAGCACGGCAACGCCACCATCGCCCGCGCATCGGGCCCGGGTGTCATCGTGCTTGGTGATTTTGCTGAAGGTTCAACCCGCATGGTCTTGACCCCGGCCAACCGACCGTCAATTCGCTTCTCATTCGACGTGCCGGAAACCCAGACCGTCACCGTTTCACTGCGGGATGGCCGCGTGAGCTCAACAGAGGCGGAATTGGTTCTTGAGGGACTCCCAGAGCCCCTTTTGGGATTCCGATCGGCCGACGGCGAAGCCTTTGCAGTGGTGCTGAACGGGAATGATGTCCACACGCTGCGTACGGATTTGATGATCGAAAATCTGACGCCCGGCCGTCACGCGGTCGAGATTCGCTCTGCCGATCGCTTGACGATCTGGGCACGCGGAACCGTGGACCTTATGGCCGGCGAAACCGTTGTGCTCGGCATCAGCAGCGGACGGATGGTGGTTGCCGACGGGTTGAGTACCGCGTGGCGCCCCGACGCAGGAGATGCACAGTGAAGCTCGGCACCCGAAGCATTCGTGTCCGCATCCTTGCAGCCTTCGTGTTGGCCCTCGCCTCATTCGGAACCACTGTGGCCTACGGTTTGGTCCAACTGCGCACCATTGGTGCAGAGCTGGATGCGGTCAATGCAGGGTTCCTTCCCATGTCGAAAATCGGGGTCGAACTCACATCCTTGGTGGCCCAACTCGACCGAGACCACGACCGTTTTGCACGCTCCGGCCCCCAAACCACCATTGCGCGACGGACCAATGCGGCGCTGTATCGCCAAAGCATTCAGGACACGATCAGTCGCGGACGCACGGCAGCCGCGGAGGCCAACCAACGCCTGACTCACCGGGAAGACCTCGCAACCCTTGCGCGCATCGAAAGCGTGTTCGACGAACTCGAATCCCAGACCGTTGGCTACGAAACAGCGGTCACCAGCCCCCTCTTGGATCCCGATGGAGAGGAATCGGGACGGGCAGAACTGCTTGCCGACCTCGACCGCCAGCGTCAGGTCCTCGCGAGTGGCGCATCGCTGGTGCAAGCACTCGTTGACGGGCAAGTCACCCAGGTCAGTCGCCGCGCCGCCGCGGCGCAGAACACGGCGGTGGTGGTTACCGGTTCACTCGGCACCCTCACGTTGCTGCTGGCGGCCGCCCTTGCGGGTCTTGCACTGGTCTCACTGCGGCCGATTGGCCAGCTCATCGAGCAGGTTCAGCGGGTGGCCGCTGGAGACCTAACCGGCCGAATTAATCTTAAAAGCAAGGATGAGATGGGGTTGCTTGCCAGCGAGTTCAATGTGATGTCCGCCGCCGTCGCTGACCGGGATCGAACCCTCAAGGAGCGGGCGGCCACCCTCGACGGACTGCAAGCACGTCTGCGTCAGGTACTGGATACGATCACAGCGGGCCTTGTCGTAATCGAGCATGAACAAATTGCGGTCACCAATCCGGCCGCCGAGACCCTGTGGGGCGTTGCGACCGGAGATTCCCTTCCGAGCTGGATGCAGGAAGTTCGGCACGGTCACGATGACGGCCTGCTCATTGGAAACCGCCGTTTCACCCTTGTCTGCGTTCCCTTCGGCGAAACGGGTACCCTGATTGTCGGAGAAGACGTGACCGAGCGCTATGCCGTTCGAGAACGTCTCATGCGGAGCGAGCGCCTCGCAGTCGTGGGGCGGATGCTGGCTCAAATCACCCACGAAGTACGCAACCCACTCAACGCCATGAGCCTGAACGCGGAACTGCTCAACGATGAAGTGGACGGACCAGAAGCCCACGCCATGCTCCAGACCATCACCGATGAAATTCGCAGGCTTGAAGCACTCACGGGCCGCTACCTCCACCTGTCGCGGCCACGCGTTCCTCAACTCTCAACGGTGGATCCCGACCGCATGATCGCTGAACTCATCCGAACGGAAGGTCCTGCCCTTGACCAAGCGGGGGTCACCGTTCAGTTTACCGCCCAGACCATCGGCCCCGTTTCTCTTGACGCGGACGCAGTGTCTCGAGCCGTTCGCAATCTTGTACGAAATGCATCCGAGGCTGGGGCGACAACGGTGGGATTGGACCTCGCCTGCACAGACACCCAACTCACCCTCGAGGTCACCGACAACGGTCCCGGCTTGACCGAGGCCCAATATCAACGCGCTTTCGACCCCTTCTTCACAACCAAGGCGCGGGGAACCGGGTTGGGGCTCGCCATCAGTCGCCAAGAAATCGAAGAAGTGTCGGGTCGACTCGAATTTGACCCCACGCACCAAGAGGGTGCGCGTTTCGTACTCACGCTTCCGCTTGACGAATCCGCCGCATCATGACATTTTGTCATTCATGACATTTTGTCTCTGGAGTGAGTATGAAGCCGTGCGTGCTGGTCGTCGACGATGAAGAAGCCAACCGTTTGACCCTTGAGCGAATCCTTGTGCGGGAAGATCTCACCGTGATTCACGCCCCTGACGGTCGCGCCGCACTGGCTCAAATCCGCGAACATCGACCCGACCTCGTGCTGACTGACCTGATGATGCCGGGTCTCGACGGCATGGGACTGCTGAAGGCCGCCCGTGAGCTCGATGGTGACCTCGAAGTGATCATGATGACCGCCTATGGCACAGTGGAGACGGCCGTCGAAGCGATGAAGCTGGGGGCGAGTGATTTCATCACGAAGCCTCTTCGACGCTCTGAGATTGTCCGCGCGACCCACAAGTCGATTGAACGGCGCCGCTTGATCCATGAAAATCGGTCACTGCGGGATCAACTCAAGCCAGCCAGCACTCTAATTGGGCACGATCCCGCGATGGTGTCGCTGCTTGAGGAGGCCCGTCAGGTGGCCGACTCTCACGCCACCATCTTGATTACGGGCGAGAGCGGAACCGGGAAGGGTGTTCTCGCTCGTTGGCTTCACCGCCATTCCCCCCGGTCGACGCAAGACCTCGTCGAGATCAACTGCTCTGCGCTGCCGGACAACCTGTTGGAGAGCGAACTGTTTGGGTACGAAGCGGGCGCATTCACCGATGCAAAAGGACGAAAGCAAGGTCGCTTCGACTTGGCCGATCGGGGCACACTGTTCCTCGATGAGATCACAGAGTTGCCCATTGGGGTGCAATCCAAACTGCTTCGCGTGCTTCAAGATGGAACCTACGAACGGTTGGGCGGAACCCAGACTCTAAAAGCCGATGCTCGACTGATCGCAGCCACCAACCGCGACCCCGCGGATGCTGTGGCCAGCGGTATGCTGCGCGAAGACCTGTACTACCGGCTGAATGTCATCCAGTTGCGCATCCCCCCGCTGCGCGAGCATCGGCAGGACATCCCGCTGTTGGCCCGTCACTTTGTAGACCGATTTGCCGTTCGCCACAATCGTGCCGTCGCGACGCTCAGCGAAAAAGCGATCGCCGCCCTTGAAGCCTTCCACTGGCCGGGCAATGTGCGGCAACTCGAAAACACCATCGAACGCGCGGTCGTGTTGTGCAAATCGGATGCGGTTGACCTCACCGATCTGCCACCCGAAGTGGCCAAGTCATCGGCGGCTCCCGATCGGCTGAGCTTTGCCGTGGGTACACCCCTGAAAGCCATGGAGCGGCGCATGATCGAAGCCACCATTCAGAAGTGCAATGGCGACCGGCAAAAGACTGCAGTGCTGCTGGGCACCACCGTCCGAACGCTGTATCGACGGGAAGCCGAGTGGCGATCAGAGGGCTGAGTCACTCCTCGTGCTGCGGAGGAATGGAGTTCCGTCGGACCAAAGTCACCCCCACCACCATCAGGACAATCATGACATATTGGGCGAAGGTGAGCCCCGCCCAACGAATGTCGGCCCCCTCCAAGTCGGTGTTTCGGAGGAAGTCCATGAGGAAGCGGATGGGTGCATAGGTCGCGCAGAACAACCCCAAAAAAAAGCCGGGCCGGACAGGCTTGTTGCGCCATGCGTAGAACAACGCCGCAATTCCGGCCGTCCAGATGGCTTCATAGAGCCCGAGGTCGTGTCGGGAACCACCCGGAAATTGTACCGCGAGAAAAAAGTCCGACGCGCGGCCAATGTGGTCATGGGCCGTGAAGCATCCGAGGCGACCAAAGACCCACGCAAAGGGGAAGCCGTACATGATCGTATCGGCGTGCACCCAGTAGTCCCGCTTGCGAACGAAGCGAAAGAACACAACACTGCCCAGCACTGCGCCGATAAATCCACCCGTCGACGAGAAGCCAGCCCACACACGGAGCAGCGCCATGATGCCGTCCGTCTCCAGCTGATGCGGGTTGTAGGCCACCACATGAACGACATGGCCAATCACAAATCCCATGGCCACGGTGACCACCGATCCATCCACGATGTCCCGAACATCGAGGCCGAGCCGAATGGCGCGCGCTCGGGTGATCTCAAGGCCCACGATAAAGCCAAACAAAACGAGTGCGGTCCAAGAGTCCAATACAATGGGACCCCACTCAAATATCGGTATCTGGAAATACGGGATCAACGCTTTCATGCGATGGCCTAACAAGCCTTGGGCCGCATGTTAGGTTTTTGATGCGGAGGAGCCATGGCCATCATCACTGTTGACGCTCTACTGACTGGAATCCGACGGGACGACGTCTTTGACTGGCTCGGGGACCCCGCGAACCATGACATCTTGGTTCGAGGGGCGTTCGACGACGTGAGCGGCAGCGGGGGCACCTACGAGTTTCGCCTCAGCACCCCGGGCCGCACCCGAACCATGGGATACATCTTCGAAAGCAAAGATGACTCTCACGGAGGCCGGAGGATCATCGTGAAGACCACGGGCAAACGAACCGACGGTCAAATCAACTACAGCTTGCGGACCATGAAGCCGTCCACCAACACCATGGTGACCATTCGGATGGACTACAATCCCGGCGGGACACTGGGTGAATTGATCAACTCCTCCGGTCTTGCAAAGGCCCTCGAATCCGGCATCCGCATCATTCTTTCCAATATGGAAGATGCGATACCGCGCGAATCGTAGCCGCCTAAAGAAGCCCCGTGGTCGCTAAAAACAGGGCGAGTCCCAACGGATAAATCAGGCCGCTGTTGGACATGTTTGACGCCGCAAGGTTGTCGAGCAGTTCCTGCATCTGCTCTGCAGGTCCGCTGGCCTCACTCCCGACGCGGTCGGTGGAAAAGGCGGTAAAAAAGGTCACCGCCTCTGGAAGGCTGGTCACCACCCCGAGGATCCACCCGGCCGCAATGGCTGGAACCCCCATCTGCATCACGACATCACGCGTCGCCGAGCCCAGAATGTTTCCCGCAACAATGATGAGCCCCAGCGAGCCCACGATGAGCGTCAACCCAAGAGCGGCGCTGGCATCACCCCCGCTGGCCAGTCCATCGGGCGCGTCTCCGTCGTTTTTGTCCAGCATGAGGTAGGCGAAAAACAGGACCAACAAACAGGGGATCACCGCGACGTGGGTGTCGAGACCCAGCTGCATGAGCAGGAGCGGGGCTGCGATTCCGATGGCTGCAAACGCCAACTCCTTGGCGTAACGGCGACAAAAGACATCACCGGTCCGTCGATAGGCAATCACAACCGTCGTCGCGAGGCCGACATTGATCAGGTTGCTCGATGCGATGTTCCACAGACCCGCTTCCCACACACCCGACAACCCTGCAGCCACCAAGGTCACCAACTCGGGCACAGAGGTTGCGTACCCCGTAGCCTTCCCTCGGGCCTTCAGCGACCACCCCAAGGCCGCGGATAGGCGGTCGATTCCGGGCACCAACCCGTATTTCACAAGGGCGATGACAGCGAGTGCAGAGACCAGCATGATGACGAGCGACATGAGTCCCCCCTATTGGCATCCGATCATTGGGGCGACCCACAATCCCCATGGCATGCTGGATTCAGACTGGAACGCGGTGAATTTTCATTAGCGTCAGTCCCTCGGGGGGGGCCGCTTTGGGAGTGCCTCGCGACGCCCCCGTATCGAGCAAGTGGATGGCTCGATCCGCCTCGTACTCGCCCAGCCCCGTCAACACGCACACCGCAACCAGCTTGCGCACCATGTGCCGCAGAAAGCCATCGCCCTGAATGTCGAACACCACCACTCCATCGTGCTCGCTGACATCGAAATGCGTGAGCGTCTTTACGCTGTTCGGGGCCGAGCACTTGTACCGATACGCATTGAAGTCATGGGTGCCCAAAAACCGACCCGCGAGGTTGCGGATCATTTCCACATCCAAGGGTCGGCCGAGGGGCCATGCTCGGGAATCGGCCCTACCGTCCATTCGAACCCGGTAGCGATACCACTTGCCCGCACTGACATTGCGGGCATGGGTATGAAATCCCGTGGCCTCTGCCCGCACCGCCACCAATCCATCGTCGCGTTCCTCAGCCACTTGCGCCTCGAAGGCCTCTCGGTCCATGGGCGGCAGAAACCAGCACGTGGCCATGTTGTGCTCCGCCCAAACACCCCGGTCCGTTCGGGCCGTAAAACTCAGCGCCCGCGCGCGCTGCCCGGCTGCATCCTCGAGGCGTTGGCGCAATGCATCGGCGACGGTTGGCAGCCCCGGTTGGGGCGCCACGCCGAAGAAGCGACTCCCGTCGTACCCCATGTGAATCAGATACTGGTGCCTGTCGAGTCGCGCCATGCTTCGATGTTACGCCACGATATGGCAGCCGTCGATGATGTTCGAAAATGGGTCGACCGTATTGTGGTTGGGCTCGACCTGTGCCCGTTCGCGCAGGACCCCCTCGTGCACGGTCGTGTGCGGTTTGAAGAGTCAAGAGCCACCTCACTCGAAGGGATCATGATCGAGTTGGTGGAAGAGATGGCCCTGCTGTCCGACCCCGATGCTGAGGCCGACACGACGCTCCTCATCGTCCCCACCCTGCTCGGAGACTTCGACACCTTTCTCGATGCGATTGCCCTCGCCGAGGAAGTGATTGAGCAGACCGGAAAGACGGGCATCTTTCAGTTGGCCCACTTCCATCCCAACTACCGTTTTGAGGGCACCGAAAGCGATGACCCGGGGAACCGCACGAACCAATCCCCCCATCCAATTCTTCATATTCTACGTTGGAGCGATGTCCGTCGGGCCATGCACGACAACCCCGGCGTTGGACTCATTCCAGAGCGCAACCTCGCGCTGCTCCGGGGCCTACCAACCCTGCCGAGCCTCGAAGGCCCTCTAGACACCGACTTTCGTCGGGCGATTTGCACCGACAAGTTCTGGGATCGCCACACCCAGCGAATCTTCGAAGCGCATGGAGAAGCCATCGAGGACTGCGTGCTGCAAAATCGAGAAGAAGTGATCGGTCTGATGGAGTTCATTGAGAAGAACCAAATTCGGAGCTACCTCGAGATTGGTGTGTGGACCGGCCGATTGACCGGCCTGCTGCACCGCGAGTTCAGCTTCAATCGCGTCGCAGCGGCGGACGAAGGGTACGCCGAAACCAAGGGGCTCACCATCAACCTGCCTGCGGACGTTGAGTTTTTCCGTGGCGACTCCGCGAGCGCAGAATTTGAGGCTTGGCGAGAGAAACTGGGCCATATTGATCTCGTGTTCATCGACGGCAATCACACCTACCCGGGCGTTTGCAGGGACTTCGCCATCAACCGGAGGTACCCCCATCGATTTCTCGCGTTTCACGACATCACGGGCTCAAACCGATGGACATCGGGCGTAAAGAAGTTCTGGGACGGGCTCGACGAAGGCCACAAGTGGGAAATCATTCGACCCCACGCTGAACTTGGACTCGAACATTCGACCATGGGAATCGGCATTTGGTCTGGTACGGTAGAGGCAGAGGACGCACCATGAACGTCACCCTGATTGATCCGCTGAAGGACTATCGAGCGCACTGCGTATCCGAGACGCTCGGCCTGATGTACATCGCGGCAGCGCTGAGGGAGGCGGGCCACGGCGTGCGCATTGTGGCCACCGGCCTTCGGCCCACGGCCGACCTGAGCTACGAAGACATCATGGATGCCGACTTGGTCGGCATCACCGCAACCTCGGCCTTGTTCGGCAACGCGGTGAGCACCTTGGAGACCATCCGTCAGTGGCGCCCCGACCTGCCCGTGGTGCTCGGGGGCGCTCACGCCACGGTGAGCACCGAGCATGCGCTTCGCGCCGGATTCGACTGCGCCGTGCTTGGCGAGGCCGAGCGAACGATTGTTGAGTTGGCCGAAAATGTGGACCGCGGTCAGCTTCGAGAGACCCGAGGGATCGCGTTCCTCGATGACACCGACACCGTGCACCGCACCGCTGAACAACCGCTCGTCGAAGACCTCGACGACCTGCCCTTTCCCGCTCGGGACCTCTACGACTACGATGCCTTCCGGGCTGCCGGCGGATGGGAATTTGGCATGCTGTCGAGCCGTGGCTGCCCCTTCCGCTGCACGTTCTGCCAGCCGACCCTGAACATGATCTTTGGCCGAATGCGCAAGCGCGGCCCCATGAACGTGGCGCAAGAGATGGCTCAGCTGCAAGAGACCTACAACCCGCCCATCCTGTACTTCAAGGACGACACCTTGTCGGCCAATGGGTTGAAGTGGTTCGCCGAGTTTCAGCAGGCACTCGATGATCTCGGCGTGAGTCAGCAGTGGAAGTGCAACACCCGCGTCGACAAGGTGGGGCCAAGGATCTTGGACGCCATGGCGGAAGCGGGCTGCCAAGAAGTGGTGTTCGGCGTCGAGAGCGGCAGCCAGCGGATCTTGGACTTTTACCAAAAAGACATCCAAGTCGAGGACACGATTCGGGCCTTCGCCTTGTGCAAGGAGCGCGGTATCCGGGCCGGCGCCAATGTGATTTTAGGGGCGCCCATGGAGACCCCCGAAGAACTGGAGCAGACCTACCAGCTGCTGGAGAAAATCGAGCCGGACCACTTTTGGGTGTTCTTCGCCACTGCGCTGCCCGGCAAGGCGCTCACCAAGTATGTCGTCGAACACAATCTGCTCAAGCGCAACCTCGGGTACCACTACTACGACACCGCGATGAACGGCGTCTACGGATCGGCCAACATTGCGCTCGAGGCCATCACGTTTGAGCAGATGGTGACCATGCGAAACCGGATCCTCAAGCTGCAGCCCGGTTCCAACCAAGAAGAAATCGCGTTGCACCACAGCATTCCGCAGCACGCACCCAGTCGGTCTCCTCGCGGGTAGAAACTTCATTAGTTTCTTGCAACTGCCCGCCGTCGAGGGCTTACACTTCAGTCCATCGAGGAGTGTTTCTATGCGTTGTTGTGTACTTGCTTTGGTGTTGTGGGGATGCCCCAGTGCGCCCCGAGCTGTGATTGATAAGCCAGATGACTGGAACACAAACACCGATGACACCGGTTCCAACTCGGCCGATGCGGACGCCGATGCCGATGCGGA
>DEBL01000284.1:12400-12747 GCA_002348535.1 Deltaproteobacteria bacterium UBA2957
GCGGATGCGGACGCCGATGCCGATGCGGATTCAGACTCCGATGCGGACGCCGATGCCGATGCGGACGCCGATGCCGATTCCGATGCAGATGCGGACGCCGATGTGGGGTCACCTTGGCAAGGCGAGTATCCCGGCACCGTAGTGGTAGACGGATTTGCGTACTACTGCGAAGGTGATGTCACGATCACAGTCGATGAGGACGGCGACTTCTCTGGCGATGGAACATGCAGTCCAGAGTTCGGCGGAGAGTTCGCGTCCGTAGACGTTCAGTTCACCGGCTCCTTTTCAGACGATGGCGACGCATCCGGCGAAGTCTTTATGAGTTCGGGCCTCGGAGACGGTTCTTA
>DEBL01000014.1 GCA_002348535.1 Deltaproteobacteria bacterium UBA2957
CTGGGTGCCCGTTCCTGCCGCTTCAAGCCGATCCCCAGCACACCCAACCACGGCAGAATTGTTGCCGCCTGCCACGGCAGCCAATCCGGACGAATCTGAACCAGCAACTGAGCCACACTGCGCTCGATTGCAGTATCGATACCCGACTCCACAATCCCGAGCGCATTCCCCCAGTCGCTCACTCGACCGTTGCCTTGGTATCCCGGCGAAATTCCATTGGCGATCGCCACCTGGAACCCCTCCCATGTCGTGACGGGGAAGACCATCGTGAAGCCGTACATCACCGCACCGAAGCCCACCAAATGCGTCACGGCTCCGCGTGCGCGATGCTTGCCTGCCATGAGAATTAGCGCAAGTGCGGGCAGCACATACGGCAATGTTGAAAAGTGGGTTGCCGTTGCCAACGCGGCCAACGCCCCACTGAACACGCCCCACTTCCAGTGCCGACACGCGAGGACCGCTCCCACCATCGACAGCGGCACAAGAGCGATCACGGCAGCATCAACACCAAAGCGCAATGAGACGGACAATGCATGCCCAGAGAGCATGGCAAGCGCGCCGGCGCCAAGACCGATCCATCGATGGCCCCAGAGGCGACCCACAGCAAACACGCCGAGCCCAAGAAGAATGTTCAACAGATGATTGGTCAGATGGCCCGCACGCACGACGTTGGGCTCAAGATTCATCACGGCGTTCACCAACACGATCCAAGACGGCAAGCGATGTGTCTCAAGTTGGTCGTAGCGGCCGTCGTGGAAGGCCATCATAGACCGGGCCCACTCCCCAGCGTCCGGTCCGTCAAGCAGCGCATCTCGAACCGTACCCCATGCCGGAGGCTCCGGGCCTTGCACCGACAAGGACACATCACCGGTCGGCCAGTGCAGCACGCCTGCACCAACCAGTGCCAACACGCACAGCACATCAAACAATCGGCTACGCAGCATTGAGAGTCCTCTCCGGGTTCACCGCTCTATTCTCCCTCAAGGGTGGGATTGTGGACAGGCGATTCTTCCACTTCCCAACCGAGAAGACGGCTCCCGACCGGGAATCCGGCGTCGAAGTCGTCCTGCAACGCCTCGGCGCATCGTGTTGAAACATCGACCGGGACGGTACTGGAGTTTGCGGCGTGCCACAATGTGTTGGCGGGTTCGATATCGGCGGTGACGGGCGCTCTCCAGTTGGCGACGGGAGACAACCACGTTGGAATCATCCCCAGCACCACCACGACGATCAAGCCAAAGGCCAGCCCGTCCCACCGGGTCAGTACCCGCCGTGCAGCGGCGTCCTCCGCCCGAAGCCTTCCCCAGTACACCGTCGCCATCCCGATCCCCAACACCACGGGAATCATCGTGATTCCATTGGCGAGGTAGCGAGAGTGCGACACCATTTGCGAAGTCCCTTGAAGTGCGACGGCAAACGGGACGACTGAGCCCAACAATGCGGCAGCGAGCCATTTTCGACGGAATGCACCAACGACGCCAAGCAGCAGTCCAACCGCACCCGGGACCACCCATGGCGCGAGATGCACTCGACGCGAATAGGCCGTCTCGTGTTGCATTTCGATCCCATCGGGCACCGTCGATCGCAGTTCGACCAAAAACCGAAGCGTTTGTGGAATGGTGAAGGTTCCCGACCGACCCCAGATGAACTGGGTACCCGTCATGTAGTTTTCGGTATCAAATCCACCCTGATCGGGCTGAAACCTGCGGATTGCTTCGTCCACGTAATACACGGTTTGAAGCTCGAGGCTCGGGCTGGTCTCCCACGTGGTTCGCTTGCCCACTTCGTGCGACGCAGCCAACGCAGCGCCCACAAACATGACTCCGAGAATCTTCCGATGAACGCGCGGCGCCAACAGGGCAGCGACCACCGTGATTCCCACTGCCGGGAGCGCCCACAACAAGCCCCGTACATCCACCAGCAAGACCAATCCGGACGCCACCGCAGAAAACGCAAAGGCCGGGAGGCTTCGGTACCGCATGGATAGTACGGCACCCGCGGCACTCAACACACACACTGCAACCGTTTCGGGATAAAACGTCACCGTTCTCGAGAGGTGCACGAGGGGCGCTACAGTGGTCGACATCAGGGCCGCCACAATTCCAGCCATCCGACTGTGGGCGGCGCGCGCCCATAAATACAATCCGATCGCCATCACCAAATGGCTCAGTGTTGCACCCACCAAGAGGCTATCGACAACGCCAAAGGATTCGGTAAATAGGCCCGGAACGGAGCCTGCCACGAGTGACCGCTGAGGTATCCAGCCTTCGAGGGCAGAAGCACGAAACGCCGCCAGACTTTCGCAATACTGACCAAAATCCGAGGCTGTTAGCGGCCGCACACCCACGAAGTAGCGGGCCATCCACGCCGTGGAGAGCAGTGTTGCGGTCAGCCCCGAACCGAGCGCGAGGCTCAGATCGACCTTTGAATCCCACGCTGCATTGGGATCACCACCTTGGCCAAACCGACGAAGCACCATGGCGATGATCAGCAGTGGAAACACTGCATGAACGAGGTGCCCCAATGGGGTGATGGGAATTCCGTACATCGCTCAAACCTTCTAGGATCACCGTATAGCAGAGAGGCCGATTGCGCCCGCCCGATTGAAACGAGGTACCCTTGAGCGAGGAGATTTCGCCGTGCCATCGAATAGCATTCAGACTTGGTTGACTGACCCAATCGTCCAGACGCTGCTGATCGCAGCATCGGGCTACCCCCTCGGGAGGCTCGTCGATGCACTCGGATACCGCGCCGTCAAGCGGATTGTGTCTCACACGAAAACCCAGTACGACGACAAAATAGCCGAACTCCTCCGAAAGCCCCTTCGATGGAGTGTCATGCTGGCGGCCGCGTGGGTGGCGATGGACCACGCCGATCCGCTCCCCTCGCTTGGGTTTATCATCCGTGGAAGCATCGCATCGGCCGCACTGTTCATCTGGACCAAAGCGGCCTTTCAAGCATCCATCATTGTGATCGAATGGCTGGCGAGCATCGAGGGCCGGTTCTCCGCAGTGACCCACAGAACCATACCGGCGTGGACCATGGCTGCACACTTGTTGATCCTCGCCATCGCAGCCTACTTCTTTTTTCTTTGCTGGGAGTTCGACGTGACCGGCTGGCTCGCCAGCGCCGGAATCATCGGCGTCGCCGTTGGCTTTGGTGCAAAAGATACAATGGCGAATCTCTTCGCAGGCGTTGGGATTCTCGCCGACCGCCCCTATCGTCTCGGGGACTTTCTGCTGCTGGACTCGGGCGAGCGTGGACGGGTCACCGACATTGGATTGCGGAGCACTCGCCTCATGACCCAAGACGAACTGGAAATCATCATTCCAAACGCCACCATGGCGACAGCCAAAATCATCAACGAGAGCGGCGGTCCGCGCGAGTCGGAGCGGCTACGGATTCCGGTCCGAGTGGCCTACGGTACGGATATTGACGCGCTCCGTGCCCTCATGACTGCGGTCGCAACCCAAACCGAAGGGGTGTTGGTGGACGACCCGAATCGTCAACCTGCGGTTCACTTCAAGGCCATGGGAGACCACGGTCTCGATTTCGAACTACTGTGCTTCATCGGCCGTCCAGAACTTCTGTATTCGGTCACAGACCGCCTCAACACAGGCCTGTACCGTGCTCTGGATGCGGCGAAAATTGAGATCCCGTACCCCCAGCAGACCGTTCACTTGTCATCATCGACGCAGTCCGAACAATAGAAGGTTGACCGACTAGACTGCACGATCCGTACGATCGGATGGCTGCACCGCGGGCAAGGCTCGCCTTCGTGTCCGTACACGAGAAAGCTGCTCTGACCGCCCATGTTGACGTAGGCAATTTCATCACCGGACTCCGCAGCGAGAGTGCGATCGATGACTTGATGAACCGCATCCGCCAAACGCTGCCATTCGACGCGGTCGAGTCGGTTGCTCGCGCGGCGGGGATGAAGTCCGGCGAGAAACAGGGACTCCGACGCCAGGATATTCCCAATGCCCACAACCCGGTCCTGCCGCATCATGGCGGTCTTGATGGGACCGCGCAGACCATTCAGAGCTTTCGCCCACCACAGCCCATCACGCCGGTATGGCCACGGCTCTGGCCCCAACGACTTGGCCTCAAAAATTCCGGTTAGCGACGCTGTTGGCACGAGCATGAACTCTCCAAAACGCCGCGGATCCACGAAAGCGATGGACTCGCCTGTGTCCATCTCAATCCACAATCTCGCCCGGCGAGACCGGTCTTCATCGAGCACCGTCTTGCCCGTCATGCGGTAATGAATCAGAAACGAGCGTCCACAGTCCAAGTCCACAACCGCATACTTCGCCCGGCGCCATGCTCGGACCACCGTCGAGCCTGCTGACGCCTCAAGTCCCAACCCTTCAAACTTTGGGTCCTGCAACTCGACGCCGCGAATGCATCGGCCTCGGAGCCACCGATCCAAGTTTTGGGCCATGATTTCGACTTCAGGGAGTTCGGGCATCTCGGACTCAACGCCTGAGTGGCGATCCGCCGGCGCTACCGACCATGCCGGGCGAACGAGCGCAACCACGGAAGCGATGCATCGGGCTCATCGGGGCGCGGCGAGTGGTCGGTTTCGACAAAGACGACCATCGAGTCGGGGTATCGCTCATGGAACTTGTTGACATTGGCAGGCTCGTTGTCGAGGAAGAGCACGGGCTCTGCCATGCCTGCAATGACGCCGAGCGCCTCGTCCTTAAACTCCGTGTCGTCTGTCTTGAAGTCTGGCTTCACAATCAATCGGCAGTCATCGCCATCGAGGGGGAAGCCAAATCCTTTCAGTGCCGTCTCGGTGCCGGCGCGCATCGTCTCGTCCCGGCCTGTCAAATAGACCACCTTGAGTCCTGTGTCTCGGCATCGATTCACCAAGTCCACAGCACCCGGCATTGCATGGTCAAACTGCACGTACCGACTGGTAAAGAATCGGTCGAACCAGAATTCCTTTATCGCATCCAAGACATCGGCAATTTGGTCTGTAGAGATGCCTGCATTGGCCATGGTGTTGCCAAGGTCCCAATCTTTGAAATGAGTCACATCCACGTCGTACAACTCGAGGTTGCCGGTCTGCGAAGCAAACTCGCGAAAGATGTGCACTTGGCGAGAGCGCGTATCAAACAGGCATCCATCGAGGTCAAATACGCCGACCCCATCGGAGCCGTGCTGTGCGGCACGGGCAACGATGGAATCAAGCAGGTTGTCTTGCTCTGGACTGGTCTCAAAAGGACTGTATCCGCGGGATCGGGGCATGGTCGTTCCTCCATTGCCCCACACCCTAACACCGAATCATGGTGCAGGTTCCCCGACCAACTCGGGAATGATCTCATCGCTTCGACCCTCGATGAACACGGCGCCGTCGTCGGTCCCAACACCAGCAACGCTAAACGGATCATCTCCGGCATTAAACGAACCGCCACCACCGCCGACACGGCCGCCTGCACCACCGGAGTATCCGCCCCCGCCACCGCCGCCGTTGCAGCCGCGACCAGAACCACCGCCGCCGAAGCCGCCGTCCGCCTCAAAGTCGCAGAATGTTCCGAGCGTTGCACCACCAATGCCACCGGTCAACCCGTTGAACCAACTGTCGCCCCCATAGCCGTAGGTCGAATCATCGGCTCCATCGGTATCAAAGCCTCCCCCCCCAGCGCCCCACGACACTGAAGAGTTTTCACCGCCCGTACCCACCGCGCTTACCGGACGCTCTGAGCAGGAGTGCGTCATCATGGAACCGGATGCGGTCGTGCCATACATCGAGGTCGTCGCGTCGCATCCGCCCCGCGAGACCGAGGTCCGCGTACCTCC
>DEBL01000241.1 GCA_002348535.1 Deltaproteobacteria bacterium UBA2957
GCGGATCGCCACTACGTGCACCCAAGTCCACGGATCGTCGGTAAATCGACTGAAATACAAGAAATTTTCGGTCACTGCGAAGCCCAAACCCACCGCAGCACCGTACACAAAGCCATCGGTGGCGTTGTCGAAGGACCGCGAAGCAGCGACGATGAGTAAAACAGATGCCTTCATGGGCTCTTCAACGATGGGCGCGAGTACGATGGTCCCGACGGCCTCTGCCGTCGCCGCGTCCATAAACTGCATCAACGTTGCGCCGCCCACTACATTCAACACCAAGCTACCGAGGGCGGAGACGAGCGCCCCCCAAACAAACACAAAGCCAACCAGCCAGATGGGTTCCCGATCGTATCGGTCGAGCCACCAAACAGCCCAAAGGAACCCCAACATGGGGACCGTTGCAAAAAACATCGACAATGTCAGCAATACAGTGTTCATGCGATAGAACTTCTTTCGACCAGTCTATACCGTCGGTAACGGGACGCATCGGACGAGTCTGTGTTACCAAGGGGAAGTCACAGGAGATCTGCCATGGGGATTCGCTCAAAAGCCAAGAAAATCAAGCAACTGCTTCCGATCGTGGGTGCCGGCGGTAATGTCAAGTCGTCAGATCCGGTCGCTACGCGGCCTGCACCCTCGGCCCGACCGGCGGCACCAGTTGCACCGGCTGCGCCCAAGACGCAGCGTGGCGATGCCGACCCGACCGAGTTCATCGAGCAGTGGATCAAGGATAATGACGTTGTGTTGTTTATGAAGGGCTCACCGTCGATGCCACAGTGTGGTTTTTCCGCGAACGCGTCAGCGATACTTCGGAACTACGACATCGAGATCGCACACGTAGACGTCATCAGCGACCCAGAGGTTCGTCAGGGAATCAAGGAATACTCCAACTGGCCAACTATTCCTCAGGTTTACATTGGTGGCGAGTTTTTGGGTGGGTCGGACATTTTGATGCAAATGCACGAAAATGGCGAACTTGCCGACATGATCAAGGCGACGAAAGGCTGATTCGACCGCGATCGCAAATCTAGGCTTGCCGGACCGCGGCAAAGTTAATTAGAGGGCTCCCACATTGGGGCGTCGACAAGTTGGTAAGTCACCGGTTTTTGGTACCGGCATTCGTAGGTTCGAGTCCTACCGCCCCAACCCTTTTTACCCCCACCAACATCGTTGTTGAAGTAGAGGTCTTCCCCCATGATCTCCGATATCAAGCTGTTCTCGGGCAATGCGAACGAGCCGTTAGCGTTGTTAATCGCCGAAGCACTTGGCTCGCCCATGGGTCAGGCGTCGGTCTCGGAGTTCAGCGACGGTGAAGTAAATGTGGACATTCGCGAGAACGTGCGTGGCCGGGATGTGTTTCTGATCCAGCCTACGTGTGCCCCCACCAACAACCACCTGATGGAACTCCTCATCATGGTCGATGCCTGCAAACGCGCCAGTGCCGGTCGGATAACCGCCGTGATTCCGTACTATGGCTACGCTCGTCAGGACCGGAAGGCCGCTCCTCGAGTACCCATTACGGCCAAGCTTGTCGCTGACCTGCTCACGGTTGCCGGCGTTGACAGGGTGCTCACCATGGAACTGCACGCTGGACAGATTCAGGGGTTCTTCAACATCCCGGTCGACAACTTGTTCTCGTCGTCGCACCTGTGTGAGAACCTCACGGGCGTCATCCCATGTGACAACGCCGTGATCGTATCTCCAGATGCCGGGGGCGTTGAACGGGCGCGCGCGGTCGCAAAGCGGTTGCGGGCAGGCCTCGCGATTGTGGACAAACGACGCAGCGGGCCGAACGTGGCGGAGGTGATGCACCTTATCGGCGATGTTGAGGGCAAGAACGCCATCTTGGTGGACGACATGATTGATACGGCGGGTACGCTCACAAAAGCGGCACAGGCGGTCATCGATGGGGGGGCGAAATCAGTCTCTGCGATCGCTACCCATGCTGTGTTGAGCGGTCCTGCGGTTGAACGGATCGTGCAAAGCCCCCTTCAAACTGTGGTTGTGACCGATACGATTCCGCTGTCGGAGTCGGCTGCGGCGTCTGGAAAGCTTCATGTTGTGAGCGTGGCGCCGCTGTTCGCCGAGGCCATTCGTGCGATTCATCACCACGACTCGGTGAGCCGACTGTTCGATTGAGCGACAAGGAGGTTTGTGCCTTGACACTTTGCGGTTGCCAAAGTAATTGGGCTGCCGCCGGCCGCGCTGGCATTCGATAATCAATACCGCAATCGGAAAGAGTTCGTTGTCGGCCCGCAGGGGCCCGCAGTCCAAGACAACGAGCGAAGCAGGTACCGCTGAAGCGGCTGCCGTGCAGAATACCGACTGCTCTTTTAGGACTGCAAGCCGCCCAGATTGGGTGGTGCTCGTTGGCATCGTGCCGAGGAGCGAATGAACGAACTGATTTGTTGGAGCCATCATGGCAACCGTAAACCTCTCTGCAACTCCCCGGGACGATTTTGGCAAAGGCGCAGCACGCAAGATTCGCGCCCAAGGTCTACTCCCCGCTGTGATCTATCGCGCTGGACAGCCTGCCACTTCAGTGACGCTGGACCCCCGCGAGCTTGAGAACGCATTCCGCCGCACTGGAAACCGCAACACCTTGGTTGATTTGGGTGTGGACGGCGGCAACTTCGTTTGCCTTGTAAAGGCAACTCAGCGTGACCCTGTGAGCGCCGAACTGCTTCACGTCGATTTTTACGAAGTGGCTGATGGCGAAACCGTAGAGGTGTCTGTTCCCGTCGAGGCCGTCGGCAAGGCAGCCGGTGTGGTTGCGGGTGGTAAACTTCGCATGATCCGGCG
>DEBL01000164.1 GCA_002348535.1 Deltaproteobacteria bacterium UBA2957
CGGCAATGGAGTTGGCGAAGGCCTGTTGTTGGTTGTTGTGGAAATGAACCCCGACCTTGATTCGTTCCCCGAGGTAGTTCATGTATTTATGTACAAGATAGCGGACGTGATAGGGGTACAAGGCGCCGAAAGAGTCGACCAAAGCAACGTTATGAACGCCTGAGGACGCAAGTTTCGTCAGGAAGGTGTCGACATCGTCCGGCGCGAGGGAGGAGACGGCCATCACGTTCATGAAGGTCTCAAAGCCTTGTTCAAGGCATCGGTCGAGGAGTACCAACGCCTCGTCCATCTGGTGCGCGTAGGTCGCGATCCGAATGACGTCGATGGCGGTGTCGTCGGCTTTCGGAATGTCATTCGGGTCGACGCGACCAATGTCGACCATCGTGGCCACTTTCAGCGGACTCGGCCGAACGACTTGTGCAAGGTCAGTTTCCTCACAAAAACGCCAAGGACCGACATCGTTTCGACTAAATACACCTGCTTGGGTTTTGTATCCGATTTCCATGTAGTCGATGCCCGCATCAACCAACGCTTCGAAAACGCTCCGCACGAAAGTGGGATCGAAATCCCACTTGTTGCAGATGCCGCCATCTCGAATGGTGCAGTCCAGAACCTTGATTCGCCGTTTGCGGTCCGTGACCAAGCCATCCGGACAGCAGTTTACTCGTGTATCGAGACCCATGGTCCCTCCAAATAAAGACCTAGACCAGAACGAGTCTCAATGCCACCAATTAGAACCGTATTTCGGTTCCTAGACTTGGCGTTACGCTGACAAAGCCGGAAAAACCGAGGAAAGAGAGCCGGTCCGCCTCCGCGGATTCCGTCGCAATGCGTACGGTGTACGTCTCCGACATCCCCTCACTGTATGCAACAATTTGGGCCTCAATGCCCGCTTCCGAAGAGGACCACGAAGACAGTGAAATGCTTTGAGTGGACGAACGCAACGCGTACAGGCTGTTGTGTTCCCCGGCGCTCAGCGAGTTCGACACGGTCAGCCGATGGACCCAAGGACCTGCGGGTTGGTCAATCCGCTGAATCAGCTGGTCTGTTATTAGACTGCCGCCTGTCAGCGCATCGATGGCCCAACCTTGACCGTCAGGTGTGTAGATAAACCCGCTGCTTCCAGAGACGCTGAATCCAGCAGTTTTTGACGTAAAGTGGGCGTTGTGGACGAGGTTTGTGGTCTGTTGAACATGATCAAAGACTAGGATGACCTCCTCGGGGAGAATGACGATTGTCCGCGTGAGGCGCTCAAGCCCCAAGTCCTGCCAACCTTCGAGGGTATCGAACTCCGAGGGGTACGCCGCCCCAAAATCGCCCACCATCACGGTGACGTCGCCGTTGTTTGCAGCGAGAAGAATAGACGCCGTCGTATCCGTCAGTTCTTCGGGGGGGCCAAAGTCAAACTTCCATTCGCCGCGCTGACCGACATTGGTTGCCAGTCCAACCTGATAGGGAAAGGAACTTGGGCTCCACCATTCGCTAATGTCATCGGGGCTCCACCCCGGATCAACGGATTGGTCGGCTTGAAAGGTGTAGGTGTTGGATAGAGCCGTCCGCTTCGGAAGCGTTGTTCGACCCATTGTAAGGACGGATTGACCGCTTGGGTACCACGCAATGCTGCCGGCATCCGGATGGAGGTTGGCTGTGCCGACCGCGTCAGCGGTCGTTTCGCCATCGGTGACAGATGTCCAAATGGACTCGGAAACGGGTGGGCTGGCTTTGAATGCAAACGCGCTGTCTGTTGGGGAAAATCCGGAGTGCCAAGTCGCAACACCCCATTCCTCAAAGTGATGGACGGGAGATGCAGCCGCGGTGGGTGGAGCGGGCATCCAAGAAGGGTCGCACCAAAGAAATTCGAGCCAAAGTTCATGATTGCGAGACGTTCCCGTTTCCACCAATAGACGCTGTTGGCGCAGCCATGTAGCCTTTCGGTCGGAGCTAAACGAATCCACAAAGCAACTTTGATGTTCGGGCCCATGCAGCCACGTTGCGGTGCCGTCGCCGATTGCGATAACGCCGTCGAATCCGGGCTTCGTTAGCCGCAACATCGCATTCCCGCGAGCCTCAAGCCACGGTGAATCTTCGAGGTCGAGACCATAGTGTCGGTCCAAAATACTCAGGGCCTGAAACGTATGCGTCAGTGTGCGTGAAGCGACACTGGGACCCTCGGGCCATGAACCGTCAGTCAGGCGATTCATCTGGTCTAGGGTGCGATTGAAGAACCGTCGTGCCTGCCCCAACCAAACGGTGGATGTGTCGTAATCGTGTTCGGTTACGACGCCGGCCATCAGCAGCGCGGAATAAACGACGTGACTGTGGTACACCGCCCACGGGTCATCTTCGGTCAGCGCAGCGGATAGTTGGACGGCCTGATCAATGATCCGTGCACGTGTCTGAACACGAAGGGTCGGATCCATCTTGTCGTGCAGGAGGTCGTAGGCAATCGTGATGCCTTGCAAGGCATACGCGGAACCAAGCTCAGAGTCGGCCCACTCAGGCAGGCTGACGACTCGCTGTATCCATTCCAAACTGTTGGCCAAGACCTCTTCGTCATCGGTAAACAGAGCAAACAGAGCCAGCGACGGTAGGGGAGCAACCAAAGCGGCCCAGTCGTCATCGTCGATCGGTGGCGGCACCCCTTCGCCGAGTGGGATTGAGGCTGAATCGCGTCGTTCCGAGACATACCGGTCCCACGTGGTCACCACTTCTGCACGCTCAAAGTCGTAGATTTGTGCCTGAAGGCGGGGCACATCGGACATTGAAAAGAACAGCCGAGGGTGATTTGCCGTGATGGGTTCATCCGGTTCGGCGCTGTCGGGTGGCACGGATGTATCATTCGCGGGTGACGTCCCGTCGGGGTCGGTCTCTGTGATCGGGTCGCTCGTGTCCGCGGTGGCATCCGTTTTGTTTAAGAACGATGTGCCACATGAAAACGACAGCGCAGCAATGAGAATGAGTTGGGCGTTCATGGTGGGCGAATTCTACACTGTTAACGGAAGTCTCGGCTGGTCAAATTTTCAATATTTGCATCCTGCAGCGGGGAAAAGTGAGAGGCCAGTAGACTGACTGATTGCCCAGCACGTTGAACTCGAGCGGTAATTTCCAGCAGGTTGCGTTGAACGATGATGCTGCGCTGACGCTCAAATGTATCGGGCTTAATAACGATGTTCAGAAGACCAGTTTCATCTTCTAGGGTCATGAATACAACCCCCTTTGCCGTTCCGGGTCGTTGATGGTGAGCGACCATTCCTGCAACCTTTACGGTGCGCCCGTGTTGAGCGTTCAGGATATCCTCAGCAGCCAGAAAGCCTTCTCTTTTCAGACGCCCTCTGACCATTCCGATTGGGTTGTGGCTCAGGCTCAGGCCCAAGCTTCGATAGTCTTCTTGCATGCACTCGGTTGGAGAAGGCGACGGTAGACTCACGTTGTCTGGGCGTGCAAGGCCTCGGAACAGTGGCAGGTCGTAGAGGCCTCTCACAGACCAGAGGGCTTGGCGACGATCTGGCGACAGTGCTCGCAGCGCATCAGCGCGCGCGAGCCTGCTGAGTTCATTTCGATTGAGGTGGGCTCTG
>DEBL01000167.1 GCA_002348535.1 Deltaproteobacteria bacterium UBA2957
AGGCAGTTCACATCCGCCTACACCATTCACCATTTTCGACGGGTCGCCTACCTCGGTGCAGCGGTTGTGGCGGACCAACTTGGTCTTGATGATGAAACCGAGACGGCCACTGTGATGGGCTGCCGCTATTTTCCGGGTGACCCTGCACTCGAATACCATCGTGGAATCTGTCTGATGCGGCAACGCAAGTTTGGGCGTGCACTCCACGTATTTCGGTCAATCGGGGGGTGGAGCAGCGGCCAATACCCCCTCCGCCTAATGGTGTGTTTGTGCCTATTGGCGGATCAACAATTCAGCGCAGGTCGGGCTGCACTTCGTTTGATTCATTCAGAACAGTTTGCCCAGGACCCTCATTTAGGGAGCATTGTCCGGTGGGTTCGTGCACAGCAGTGGGCAAGGGACATACTCCTCGGAGGCAGCCTTGGCGCAGCCGTCTTGGGTGTCTGCGCCGCAATTGCCGGATGGAGTTACATTGGCATCTTCATAATGGTTGCTGGAGTGGCACTGTGGCGAATGGTCCTGAAGAGTTGGCATCGCCAGTTGACTGCCCAAATTGCAGGCGGGTCGTCCCACCGAATGAGGCTGGCGAGCAGTGCCGTCCTGATGGATGACCGGCCCATGAATTCCCACCAATAGGACTGCGCTGGCGCTTGATTCTATTGGGCGGTTGGTTAGCGTGAATTTGGAGGCGTGATGACTGAAAAGGCTGATGAACACGACAACAACCCAAACATCGAGTCGAGCGGTCCTCAGAATGCTCGGGCTGAGGGTGAATCCATAGTGGATGACGTTGAATCCACAGAGGATGAGGTTTTGGTTGATCTGGTGGACCCAAACCCCGAACTGACCGCCGCTCGGGCAGAGGCCCAAGAGTTGCAGGCGAGACTCCGGGCAGTCAGTGCCGCCTACCGGCAGCTGCAGGAAGACGTTGAGGCGACCAAGGAACGCCTCAATCGACAGGCAGAGTTCCAGCGGGAACTGCAGCGAGGGGAGACGGTAGCGAAGATGTTTGACCCGGTCGACAACCTCACCCGATCCATCGACTCGGTTAGCGACTCAGACACCAAAGAGGGCCTCAAGATGGTGGCTCATCAATTTATGACGGCACTCAGCGAGTTGGGCCTCGAAGTGTTGAACCCAGATGGTGCCCCATTCGACCCGAATGAACACGAAGCGCTCAGTGTTGTGCCCGTCACGGACCCCACCCAGTCCGATGTGGTCATTGAAGTCTTCAGTGCGGGCTACCGAGTTGGTTCGCGACTCCTGAAGCCAGCCCGTGTTGTAATCGGACGCTTTGAGGAGCCGGATGCCGCAGAGTGAGTGCCGCCTTCCACATTGCACTGATTAACCCAGAGATTGGACCCAACACCGGCAACATTGGTCGCCTATGCTTGGGGTTGAATGCGACGCTTCACCTCGTTCATCCACTTGGTTTTTCTACGGATGACAAGGCGGTTCGGCGAGCGGGGCTTGATTACTGGAAACATGTGGACGTAGTGGAGCACGCCGATCCCACCGCATTCTGGCTGTGGGCCATCGGTCGGCGTGTACGGTTATTCTCCACAAAGGTGGAGCGACCATATACTGAGGCGTCTTGGGCAAAAGGGGACGTAGCCGTGTTTGGGCCGGAATCCAAAGGGCTCGACGAGGAACTGTTTCTCCAGCACCCAACGTTCACGATACCAATGAACGGGCCCATCCGGAGTCTGAATCTAGCGAATGCCGTTGCAGTTGTAGGGTATTCTGCCCTCCGCGATATCCAGCCAGAGCTGTTTTGAGGTTACGATGGACGATCTGTACGCTTTGATTTTGGCGGGCGGTAGAGGCACCCGATTCTGGCCACTCTCCCGCCGGTCACAACCGAAGCAATGTTTACCCATTGGGGGAGACCAACCCTTGCTTAGCCAAGCCATCGATCGGCTCGCTCCTTTGGTGCCGAAGGAAAGAGTTCTGATTGCGACGGGGCGAGACATGGAATCTTCTGTCCGATCCGTTGCCGGAGGTGTTCCGTCGGAAAACATCTTGGTTGAACCGTGGGGTCGCAACACGGCACCCTGTATCGGTTGGGGAACTGTTGAAATTCAGCGGAGAAATCGGAACGGTGTGGTCGTCGTATGCCCCTCTGATCATCTGATTGAAAACAACAAAGGATTACGCGACGCCATTCGTGGCGCAGCCGCCGCAACCGTGTCGACGAACAACATTGTCACGCTCGGGGTTCAACCAGACCGACCCGAGACCGGCTTCGGCTATCTCAAGGTGGGCGCGGCTCTCGGTACTTGGGAAGGGCAGCAAGTGCATTCGGTAGCCAAGTTCGTTGAAAAACCAGATCCGACCACGGCCAAGCGCTATCTTGAGAGCGGAGAGCACCTGTGGAATGCAGGAATGTTCGTGTTTACTGTCGGCGCCGCGCGCGACGCGTACCGCGCATTCCTGCCTCGAACGGCCGAGGCCCTCGAGCGTTTGGCCATTTCTGGGAGCGCCATCGATGATGAGTGGGGAAACATGGATGCCACCAGCATCGATTACGGAATCATGGAGCGGTGTCGGCACGTGCTAACCGTCCCGCTGAATGTGGGATGGTCGGATGTTGGCACTTGGGCGGCAGCCGGAACGGTAATGCCTCCAGTCCCGGGCGGCAGAGGGGTGGCCCGCGCCGTACTTCAACGGGATTCTGCGAACTGCATTGTTCATGCGCCTGGCAAGACGGTCGCCCTTATCGGCGTTGAGGGCATCGTGGTTGTCGACACAGAGGATGCATTGTTGGTCATGCGCTCGGACATGTCGCAGCAGGTAGGCGATATCGTCCGGCACATCGAAACCACCCATCCAGACGAAGGGCTGACATGAGGCGTCCCAAAACCGCATTCATAACCGGGATTACCGGTCAGGATGGCAGCTTCTTAGCCGAGCAACTTTTGAATTCCGGCTGGCAGGTGTTTGGTCTTGTGCGGCGCTCCGCTAGCGGAAATTTGTGGAGACTGGAACACCTGATCGGGAGAGTTGTACTGCTGGATGGCGACCTTCTCGACTTAGGTTCCTTGGTCCAAGCCGTCACTACTGCGCAGCCGGACCATGTCTACAACTTGGCTGCGCAGAGCTTTGTGGCCACTTCGTGGAAACAGCCACTGCTCACTGGCGAAGTCACAGCCTTGGGCGCGGCCCGACTGCTTGAGGCGGTACGGATCGCAAGACCTGATGCTCGTGTCTATCAAGCCGGAAGTTCGGAGATGTTTGGGACATCAGAAGCCGATCAGCAGCGGGAGGACACCCCGTTTCACCCGAGATCTCCTTACGGTGTTGCCAAGGCCTACGCTCACCATTTAGCTGTGAACTACCGCGAGAGTCATGGGATGCACGTGGTCGCCGGGATTCTGTTTAATCATGAATCCGAGCGGCGTGGACCTGAGTTCGTCACGCGAAAGATCTCAATGGCGGCGGCACGGATTAAGCTGGGCAGGCAAAAAGTCTTGAAGCTTGGCGATGTGACGGTTCGACGGGACTGGGGATTTGCCGGAGACTACACCCGTGCCATGCATGCAATGTTGTGCCGCGACCAACCTGAGGATTACGTGATCGCTACGGGCGAGTCGTGGTCGGTTTCCGATTTTGTCGATCGGGCATTTTCCGCGGTGGGGCTAGACCACCGCCTCTACGTTGAACACGACCCAAGCTTGCTCCGACCAGCGGAGATACCCGTCTTGCGGGGTGACGCGTCAAAGGCGCGCGAAGAACTGGGCTGGAGGCCCAAGGTTTGTTTTGACGCACTGGTTGAGCGGATGGTCCGCGCCGATTTGAAACGCGAAGCACCGTGAGAGCCCTAGTAACCGGAGTCAGCGGCTTTGCCGGATCGTGGCTATCGGCCTTGCTTACGAAGAAGGGCTACAACGTGGTCGGGTGGAGTCGGCGGCCGCCGGCCTTTGGTGCACCAACCATGGTTCATCGGTCGGTGGATGTGCGTGACGCACTACAGTGCCAACGTGCCATGAAGGAGGCCAGTCCGGACGTTGTGTTCCACCTTGCCGCCAACGCCAATCCACGTTCGTGCGAATCTGACCCGGACGATGCCATACGGACCAATGTTGAGGGGACCGTGAACGTGTTCTCCGCGATGCCCAACGGTGCGGTAGGCGTACACGTGAGCACGTGTCACGTGTACGGTTCGGGACACACTGATTCGATCGATGAAAGCGCAGCAACTCAAGCGTCTGGCGTCTATGCGCGGACCAAACTCGCGGCAGAGGAATGGATCGTGCAGTCCTCTTTGCCGATCATCCGGGCGCGCGCATTTCATCATACCGGCCCAAACCAAGGCCCCGATTTCGCGGTTGCAGATTGGTGTTCTCGTGTCCGAATGGGAAAAGAGAGTATTCGAGTTGGTAATCTCGACGCGATTCGGGACTACAGCGATGTTCGGGACATAGTGGCCGGCTATCTACTGCTCGCGGAATGTGGCAACCCCGGAGAGGTGTACAACCTGTGTTCTGGCATTGGCCGTTCCATGCATGAAATCCTTGCGACCGTGATCGGGACTCGACCGATTCAAGTCGTTGTCGACGACAGCCGGCTGCGTCCACTTGAGACGCAAATCTTGGTCGGCAATCCCGGCAAAGCCATGGCGGCCGGTTGGCGACCGCACTTTACGTTGGCCGACACACTGCGCGAAATGAGTGGCGCCTGATCAGTCCTCGCGAACGTCCATGATTCCATCACCGTCGAGGTCGCGACCGGTGCGCAGGACGTTTCCGCTCTCATCGAGATATTCCCAGAAATCGATGCGCCCGTCACCTTTGGCGTCGCGCTCCTTACGACGCAGTTTTCCATTTTCATAGTACTTGAACAGGTCCATTGCCCCGTTGTAGTCGGTGTCGACTTCACTCATGACTCGACGGCCACCCTTGTAGTGGTCCACCCAGTCCACACGCCCATCGAAATCACCGTCCATTTCTTCTTTTTCGATCGCGCCGTCGTCGGTAAACCAAGTCCGGACATCAATCTTGCTGTCCCAGTTTAGATCCACTTCTTTTCGAACGAGAAGTCGGCTCGCCTCGGCACGCTCGCGGTAAAAGTTGTACACGTCCGCCACCTCATCACCGTTCAGGTCGATTTGCTGCTCGACCAGACCGTTGTCGGCGGGGCGCTCCGTTAACAGGGCTGCTGTGGTTACGGTCGGCGCACGACTGGATGCGCAACCTGCGATGAGTATTAGTGTGGGTGCGTATCGAAACACTCGGCCTCCTTTCGGGTAACGGTAGGCTTGCCAGTGGAGTTTAGTGTGTGTATCTCGACTGTCAATCGTTTGCGGAGTGATGCCGGCGTCAAACCGGACATGGTAGCCTCACGGTTGATTGGAGCAAGGCAATGCCTGAGTCGGCTGGCAGAAAGCACCTGTTGATCGTGGACGATGAGCCAGTCATCCTCCAAATCCTTAAAGCTGTGTTCGAAGACGAGCCGGTTCGGTTGACATGCGTTGGAACCGGCAGGGAGGCTACGCGTGTGCTTGAGGACCAAGGGTGCGACCTGCTCATCACGGATAAGAACCTTCCGGACATCAACGGCCTTGAGTTGCTCAAGAAGGCAAAGGAACTCAACCCATTCACCGAGGTCATTGTAATCACCGGGTACGCCAGCCTCGAGACCGCCCTCTCGGCGATGGAGCACGATGCATTCGATTACGTGGTGAAGCCGCTCAACAATGTGTTCGATATCCGGAAAAAAGTTCGCCGCGCTCTGGAAAAACAAGACCTTGCACTCGACAATCAGCGTCTATTGAATGATCTGCAGGCTAAAAATGCCTCCCTTGAGTCGGCGTTGACCGACCTTAAGACGCTTCAGAATGACCTGATTCAGTCGGAAAAGTTGGCGGGCATCGGAACCTTGGCCGCAGGCGTGGCGCACGAGGTATCCAGTCCCTTGTTTGGTATCTTGGGCCTTGCCGAGGCAATACCCGATGAAGGTGAACGCGGGAAAGTAGACGAGTATGCACAGGAGATCGTGTCTTACTGTGCGCAGATCCGGTCAATTGTAGTGGACCTCTCTGGGTACTCTCGGTCAAGCGGCGATGGAAGCGAAACGGTCGATTTGGGCAGCGCCATTCGTGACGCAACGCGGCTTGTGCAGCGAACGATCGACATCTCCGGTGTTGAAATCAGGGAAGAAGTTCCTGCGGGATTGAATTGCAGGGCGATTGGTACCGAGGTGCAGCAGATTTTCGTCAACCTCACGAAGAACGCCATTGAGTCCGTACGGGATCAGCACGGCGCGACCGGAGGGCGGGTATCGATCACGGCAGGAAGAGGAATCGACCACATTTGGGCGACCGTGGAGGATAATGGAGTCGGGATACCCAACGACAAACAAAATCAGGTATTCGATCCGTTCTACACAACCAAGCCCCCCGGGAAAGGCACGGGACTTGGGCTGAATGTGGTCTACCGCATCGTGACCAAGCATAGAGGGCAGGTGTCGGTACGGAACAACGAGGGTGAGCTTGGGGCGGTGTTTCGCGTCCAGTTCCCCTTCGCGGACTAATCCTTGCGGATTCGAAGCCGGCTGATTGTGCTGATCATTACGGTCAGCTTGCTGCCGCTTGTCATTCTCGGCCTTGGGGCCACCCGAGTCAGCGTTGAACGGTTGACCGAGAAGGTTGCAGACAGCCAAGCACGCTCGGTCGACCAGCTCGCATCCGAGATCGATCTTTGGCTGCAGTTGCAGGCATCACTCGTGGCGGACCAAGTGGATGCGTTTAGATTGGGCCGCCTCGATGAACGAAAGCTAAAGGCGTTTCAGCGGCTTGCTTTTCAGCAGCTCAGCGACGTGAATATTGTTGCCATCGTGAATGCAGATGGCCAAGAGCTGGTTCCCAGCCTGTTTCTTGACGGTGAACAACCAGGGGCACTGGCCAGTAAGGACGTGGTGGATATCGCAAGACTCACTGCGTTTAGAGAGGCGTTACCGATTGCTCGCATGGAGATCGAGCGGGAGCGTTGGCGGGCCAGCGGACGGGAGTCAAGACCTGCGGTTGTGGGAACCCCCTACACCCCGGAAGGGCGGTCGAATCCGGTCCTGCCAGTGGTCATTCCCGACGGACCGGAATCTCCTCTGTATCTTGCGGTTGAACTGTCCATGGAGCGATTCGGACAGCGGTTTCAACGGGCAGCGCAAGACGGCCTGAGTGTCGCACTCCTCAATGCTGCAGGTGAGGTGACGTTGTCGACCGGCGAGCCCATCATTGAGGCGAGCAAGTTCCGTCCGTTTCAACCCAGCACTGCGGCCGCTGAAGTTGTGTATACGCGCGAAGACGGGAGCATGGTGCTTGGAGCGTGCGCTCCGGTTCCGGGAACCGGCTGGCTGGTTGCCGTTGGGGAGCCGATGTCGGTGATCACGGACGCGGGTGACGAAATCCGAAATCGAACGGCCTTCATTAGCCTCGTGGCGGCGATTTTGTCGCTTCTGCTTGGACTGTTGGTGTCCGGGGGAATTGCGACCCGGTTGACCCGGGTCCGGAATGCAGCCCTTTCAGTCGCCGAAGGAAATTTAGGGCGAACCGTAAAACTCGAGGGAGCCTCGGAGATTCGTGATCTGTCGAGAGCATTCAACTTCATGAGTCGACGCCTTGCATCAAACCAGAGCCGAATCGCTGAACAGCAAGGAGAGATCGAGGCCTTTAACGAAGAACTAAAGCGGCAACTTGTTGCTCAAGAAGAGCGTCTTGTTGCGGCCAACCGAGCCGTGCTTCAATCGGGCCGTTTGGCGGCCGTCGGTGAGATGGGTGCCGGCTTGGCGCATGAACTCAACAATCCGCTGGCCGGTATTTTGGGCCTTGTTCAGGTGCTTCAAATCAAAACACCCTCGAGCCAGCTGTCCGAGATTGAAGAACAGGCCTTGCGTTGCAGCCGAATCGTCAAAGAACTGCTCAAATTTTCACCCTCGAAGGAGCGTGCAATCGGGGCGCAACCCGAGACTTGGGGTCGCGTCGGCCTTAAAGCCGTAGTCGAGGATGTTTGCGGACTGCTTCGCGTTCCATTTGGCGCCGCAGGAATCGAAATCCTTGAAGCCGTGAGCCCCGCTTTTGAAGTCCGCGGGGATGCTGAGGCGCTGAGCGCGGCGCTAATTCAGCTGCTAAACAGTCTCCGGAGTGCATGCAAAGGGTCTGGAAAACTTGAAATTGCGTCCACGGGCCATCCCGGACAGGTACACATCGAGCTAACGCTCAGGGGCGAAACACTCGACGGCCAAAGTGACGACTGGAAAGCGGCCGGTATGGGGTTCTGGCTCGCGCGAAAGGTTTTTGCCGATCACGGTGGTGAACTGATTGAGCCAAATTTGGCGCCCGATGCTCGATCCGGTACGTGGACCATTCGGATACCCTTGGTGTAATGAGGCAGCAACTCCAACTACTCCTGTTGATCGCCCTGGTGGTCGCGCTGGGATTTGCAGGCTACCACGTGCTGTTCGGGTCAGGACCCGGTTTCGAGTTGGTGGTCGTTTCCGCCACCGATGCAACGGCCAAGATTGAGGGGGAGAGCCGGGTTGAACTGGTTGCCGGCACGGTGATCCCGGTAGATACACGATTGGAGACTGGCCTCAATGGACAAGCGTTGCTCCAATATGGCGACAACGCGGAGTTGGTGGTCCTTGATCGAACCACCATTCAGGTAACGGGCGCGGATCCCACAGGTCTTCGAGTTGAACTTGAATCTGGAACCGTCTCCGCCCGGGTTCGCCAAGGGGCAACTCCGCTTAGGGTGAGCAATCGAGGGCGGTCAATTGGCGCAACAGATGCTGACTTTACGGTGATGGTCGGAGCCAGAGGGCCCATGTCGGCAGCCACTACGCGGGGGTCTGCGACCGTGGTTGGAGTCGATGGAACAAGGCAACTTGAACCGTCGACAGCGCTTCACATCGACCAAAACAACAAGGCGACCGCCCTCCCGGTAGCCGAGACCCTGTTGTTTGAAGTCGAGTGGCCCGATGCCCGCCTTACCCGGGAATCTTCGGTAGAGGTCACGGGAACGACGGACCCATACGCAACCGTCACCTTAGGTGTCGGACCAGAAGCAGTCAGCGTCCGGGCGGATCGCGATGGCCGGTTTAGAGCCTTGGTGCCGCTGTTAGAGGGAGACAACGATATCGAGTTGCGCGCGCGCGATGCAACGGGGCGAGAGGCATCAAGAAGGCAGGCCCTCAATCGTGACACTACGGCGCCGGTCATCGAGGCCGCCGAGGTTGTATGGGGACAGTGAAGCCTGCATTGTTGTTGCTGCTTGGGGCCCCAGCCATCGCTAAGCCAGCCCTCGAGGCGTCGCTTCAAGAAGGACTGGCCATTGGGTCAGACCGATTTACCATCGTGGCGGTCACCCATGACAATGGGGTGCCCATCGCCTCTCCGGTTCCGATGGTGTTCGTCTCTGGTGTTGCCACCGCGATGGAACCGGCCGGTAAAGGGCACTGGGCCGCCACCCAGCTGATTGGCGAGGCTCAGGCGGTAACGATTCAGTGGAATGGGCAGCAGAAAACGCTCCCGGTTCATCGTATCGGGCGGGGCCTTGCAGCGATTGATGCCCCTTCAAGCATCGACTCACAAGTGGGCAAGCCCGTGGAATTTTCAGTCACAGGTGTCGAACTGGATGCTCTCGATGTGGACTCAAACGAAGGCAAGTCTACTGCCCGGTGCAGCGATGACGGTTGTACGGTCCAGTGGACCCCCGCAGACGAGCCATTTCCACGCGCTGTTCCGCTGCTCATTTCGAACCCCCAACGACCGAAAGACCCACCCAAAGTGGTCACGGTACGGATCGCAGCCACTCCAACAATCCCGGTACAGACCGAACCGGGCGCACGAGTCAACGTCAGCGTGGGCGGGCGTCAGACAAACGATCAAATCGCGGATGAAGGTGGTGTGGCCCGATTCCAAGTGGAGGTAAAGCCGGGCGACGAACGAGCCACGGTATCGCTCGAGGATACACTCGGAAATCGTCAAACCAGCACCATCATGATTGGAGGCAATACGGGACCCGTAGTCTCGCTTGCGTACCATGGAACCATCATTGCGGGCGCCCCATGGCCGCGGGTGTGGGTGGCCGCCGCGCACGCAAACGGAACGCCGTGGAAGGGTGAAACTCCAATTTGTACAGGGCTCACTGCCCGCGGCTTGGAACCCCATTCAGATGGATTGTGGGTTGGGATTGTGGATGCGGCAAACGGCCTCGATAAACGGGTCACTTGTCGGGCTGGCACAGGAAGGTCTTCGAGCACAGTTGTGCCGGTGGACCGCGTGCGTGCGACTCGCCTTGTGTTGCAGGTCTATCCGCCGGTGCTGACTGCAGACATCCCAATTGCGGAAGTCCAAGCATACCTTGTGAATGGCGCAGGGGAGCGCCTCGCTTCGGATGGCATCCGGCTCAACTCAGAACGTGGAATCCTGTTACGAGATGGAACAGCGGACGGGCGATGGGTTCGAGCCCGCTACGATGGCACGAAGGCGGCGGTCGATGGTGGGGATATCGTGCGCGCCACGTGGTCGCGACCGACCGGCTCTGGCGGGGTTTGGAACCTTGGCGTGATTGGCTCGGCACCGGGTGCTGGAGATGAAATTGTGGTGGATGCCCGCGTGGTGGACCAAGGAGGACGCCCCCTTGAAGGCGTGCCAGTCATACTCGCCGCCGGATCACAAAAGGTATCGACAGAGAGCAACGGACGTGGCTGGGCCACTTCGGTATTCGCGTGGCCCAACCGCCGAGAGGTGGTGCAAGTCTCTGCACGCGTTGGGGTGGAGGAGAAGGTTACTTTTGTGCTTCGGGGCGACCGGGCCATCGCAGGACCCGGAGACCCAGATCTCGTCACTGATACCACGATTCAAATCCAGCCGGGGCGTGTTCACGGTGTCGTCCTTAATCCAGACAGACGCACACTTTCAAACGATGGTGAAGCCGCGGAAGTGACCATCCGACTCGAGGACAAACTTGGCAACCTCATCAGCGGACCAGAAGTAAGCGTCACCGCATCGGCCGGGAATGTCCGCCCTGCGCAACTTCGCGCCAACGGTGAATATGTCGCCGTCGTTGAACCTCCGGCAGGCATGGACCCGGGCTCTGTTAGGGTTACCGCCACCACAGATGACGGGCGCTTTAGCGCATCGACGGATTTAATCGTTCACCACAAAACGGTGAACTGGACCCTCGGTGTCCGGTCCGGAGGGCTCATTGGGCGCAACTCGAGGCAACCGCGCGGATTGGCCGGGCTCACCTATGAACGCCGCCTGCCATACGACCTCCTGTACGGGCGACTCGGATTTTCAACCTATGGTCTCGCGGCGGTCGAACAGGACCCTGTGACTCAGGCGAATGTGGAGATGATGTCGCGTGTGTTCACCGCTTCGGGCGGACTGTTTGTTCGGAAGGGGGCAATCGGTGTTCCAGTCTGGGCCGGAGCACAGGTCGTCATGGCGCCGTTTCATCAAACAGTGCGACTCGACGACATCGTTGCCAGCAATGGTTGGGGTTGGTTGTCACCGGGCGCGGCCATGACCGTGGGCGCTGGAATGCGCGCCTTTAACGGGGAGGCATTCATGGAGTTCGATTACCTGTTCATTGCAGCGCCCGGGGGCACCATCGGCTGGGAAGGGCCCGTGGGCGGGCTGGTGGGTAGCGTAGGATTCAAGCTACTGTACTGATGATGCTGCGTATTTTTTCATTGATAGCCATGGTGGCCGCCACCCTTACGGCGTGCGCGCCGACAGTGGGTTCGCCCACCGTCGATGCAATCACACCCAACTGGGGGTTTAATGGCGAATCCACGAGCGTCGTTGTGTCCGGCGAGAACTTTTTCCCAGGGATTGATGCGAGCGGTACCGACGTGGTTGCATACGACCGAGATTTTCAAGTGCTCCTTGTTGGGATGGACGGTCGACCCCTCAACGGTGTGCGACAGGAGTCAACGAGATCGCTTGCAGCGACGGTGCCCGCGGGGATTGCGGAGGGATGGTACGGCATCGAAGTGGTCGCACCGAGCGGATTGAGTGCACGGTTAGATGATGCCTTCGAGGTCACAAACACCCGCGCTGACAACCTGCGCCTGACGGTGGAACAATCGAATGTGGCAGTCAATGAGATGGCCATCCTCGAGTTCTCACTTCGCGCCCCGGATGGTCAGATTGTCCAAGAAAGCGTTCCCCTGCGGATCACGGTTTCCGACCCATCCAGTTCGCCGCATCCAGTCGAGTTTGACCTGTCCGGCATTGTGGACGGCGGCGTGGTGTCAGCCACCGAGGCCAAAGGCGAACTCGGAATCGATGGCAGCGGCTTTATCGGTGTGACCAGCCGGCGTCCAACTCAGCTCTGGGTCACGGTTGAGGCGACCATCCGGGACCGAGTAACGGTGTCGGCAACCCGGTTGGTGACATTCAGTGCCGGCGAGACAGAACAGTTGGTTCTGGAACTGGTCGACCCCACAGATACGTACATTGCCGGGGACGCCGTTAATCTTTCCATGAGACTTGTCGACATGGATGGAAACACGGTTTCCGGCGTGACTGCGACGATCGCACTCCGAGAGACATGCATGGGAGGGGAATACGAGTCTACCCACACCTTTGTTGACGACGCGACCCTTCAGGTGTTTCCAACACGGGCATGTACAGACAATCGAATCCGGGCCTTTGGGGTTGTTGAGGGGCTCGCGATTGAGGGAATCTCGCCGCCATTCGAGGTGGTCGCCGCGGACACCGCAGGTTTGCATGTAGAGTCACGGCCAGAACGGGTTGCAGCAGGCATTGAAGCCGCAGAAGTCACGGTGGGCCCAATAGACCTGTATGGAAACCCTTCGGCGGGCCCGATCGGCACCCCCGTGGTCGCAATCGGTGGGGTGGAAGTCAGCCTGACAGCCGAACTTGGAGAATACACATGCTTCGAAGCTGCCGAATCCTCAGTCCGGTGCGACGTAAGGCTCTTCGACGCGGAGGACGACCGTGTTTTAGATGTGGAGACTTCACTCGGGTTGCGCGGCGCGTCAAATCCATTTGATGTGGTGGCCGGCCCTGGATTTGATCTGTCTTTGGTGATGGCATCAGGCACACCGACCGCCGGGGATCCGTACGCCGCATGGTTGACGATGCAGGACGAATTTGGCAATCGAATCGCCCTCGATGAAGAAGAGATTAGCGGCGTTGTATTCGAGGACGCTCATGGCCCCATAGACTGCCTGCACACAGGCACCGCCCTGACGGACCGCACGTACAGCTATCAATGTATTTTTGAGCGGGCCGGCCCCGGCAACACATTGTATGCATCTTCACCGACCCTCGGTGTCATGGGCAGCATCGGCACGTTTCGTGTCGAACCCGGTCGGCTGAGTTCCGTCGTGATCACGCGCGACGAGTCCATCGCCACATACCGGGCCGGAGACCTGATGTCGCTGGCACTCGAGGGCTTTGACGCGTTCGGCAATCGGGTCGTTGGTGAGGATCGGTTGGACTTGGTGAATGTGGCTGGGGG
>DEBL01000392.1 GCA_002348535.1 Deltaproteobacteria bacterium UBA2957
TTGGTGGGCGTGGTGTCCGCCGTTGGTTTCGGCGTACTGGTCATGGTGTTGTAGCGGAAAAAGAGTCCGCGGCAGCCATCGCTTACGGCGGGTTCTGTGCTCGGGTTGGCGGTGCAGTCCAACCCAACCGAAACGAATCGTGACCAAACCGCCTCGGTTGCTAAAATTCGACGCTCGATGGCGCGCTGGTTGTGCATTCGCAGGGGTCTTCCGTGCTCCAAGCGGGATTCAGTTCGGTTCGATTCACCAAGAGTTGATTCGATGCAGCGTCTGCCCCGACATAGGCGATCGACAGATAGGCCCGCTCAAAATCGGCGCGATAGAGCAACAGCGCCGTAGGTTCCATGCTGCTGCCCGTCAGTCGGACCTGTGTACCGATGACATCCGCCGGGCAGTGTTCCTCACCCATGTAAACACCCGCGGGCAGCACCGAGACACACGTGTAGCGTTCACCGTGCTCCGGAATGTCAACCTCGAAGTGGTATTCCCCGGTTTGCCAATCGGAGTGGTCGAGTTCAATTCGATGGGCTTCGGAACATTGGCCGCAATCGTCATCTTGGGCCTCACCGGTATCCGTAGGGTCGGCGGTACCACCGCCATGGCAGGCCACGATGAGCGGAACCATAAGCAAGGAAGGGATTGTGCGATGCAAGGGGCCTCCAGAGGGAGTGGCTGTTGCCCTCAAGTGGGGCATGTGTGTGCTCACGGATGGTTCGTGTTCGTATCGGGGCGGAATCGGTGAGTGAACGCTGCACTCACGGCAATGGCGCCAAGGTAAGCTGCGAGGTCGTTCGGATCAAAGGTCCCGCGGATCAGCGACGCACCCTGTGCGGCCTCGTGGCCAATGGCCAGCGCCACCCCGGCGCCCGTCCACCATCGCGCGGCGTCACTAAACGTGGAGCCCCAGATCAGTCGAACGCTGTTTAAGTACGCCAGCAACCACAAGGCGTCGGGCAGGCTGTATCGAATCCACGCGGGCGCGGTGTTCAAGGCGGGACCGATGAGGGATCGTGTCTCTAGGGCGACGGTCGACATTCCTGCCCACTGCATCCATTCAAACATCAAGAGGTCGGTGGAACGGGCCCCAACATAGATCAGTGCACCCGCCAGTAATGGCAGTGCAGTGCCAAGAACCGCGAGCTTGAACCGTTGGTTCATTTGGTGCGTTCGGTGCTCAACTCAATGACCTTGAAGTCAGCGGTTGGGTTCAGAATCTCGCACCCACGAACATCACCATCGTCGTCGCAGTGCTCATCGTACAGCGACACCTCTCCGTTAAGGGCGATGGAGAAGGTAAGGGGAGTCTCGCCGGTCCAGACGACCACATAGAAGGCATCTTCATCTCCATTGGTGTACAGGTCAAAGTCGAACCTGCGTTCACGCGTGACGTCCTCGTTCGACCAGTTCGCGTCGGTCACCAAAAATAGGCCGCTCACTGCGCCTGCGGTGTCGGCACTGTGACCGGTCCACGCGTCGGGGTCTCCCATATACACACGAAGGTTCCCGGCTTGGTGAGGGGCTGAGGACGCTGTAATTGTTGCGGTTGCGTTGACCTCTGCGCGTAGCCCAGGTTCAATGATGATGGTCTGGAGGGTGTCTCTTCCGGCCACACGAAGGACGGCGATGGTTGCAGCATCAATTTCGAGTTCGGTCGGACCGTCTGTGCCGATGGCAAGCGCTTCGCACGTGTCAATTCGGCAGTCGTAGGCAGTCGTTGCAACCATCATGAGTGCTGCGAGGCAAAGGGCGGCTAAGGACATTGCATGCTTATAGGTCTTCATGGGGCGGATCCGGCTTGCTGTGGGGGACCATACGGGTGGTACCCCGTACTGTACTGGCATCGAACTAAAAAGACCTAACGAGTCCCACCGGATTGGTACCGCAGGCACCCACGAGGCGTGGGCCGGGAATCAGACCGCGTTCGGCTGTTTAGTCCATCGCGCCGGCGAATAGCCTTATTCGGACTCAGGGACCAAGCACTCGCCCCCGTGGTCGTGGTCGTCTCCGGGGTGGTCATGCGAGATGACGCACTCGAGCCCGGATGGGCAGTCAGCATCGTCGTAGCACTCCTCGTCAGCGGCTTCAGACTCGGCTTGGCAGGCCATCAAGTTGCCGGTGAGAGACATCAGAAGAAAGATGTGAACACGCATTGAAATCGCCTCCGTCGACTACAACAATTCTAACGCATACAACGGGGTGAAGAAAGCAGTGCGTTGTCTGAAATGATCCAGTATCTGCACGAGATGAACGTGATTCATTCGGTGTTGTTCCACCAGATTCTTTGGTAGTAGGTGTCACCAATACCGGATGAAGCGCTGACGAACTCCGCTCGGCCGTCTCCATCGAGGTCTTGCGCAAAGAGCCCTTCTGCGTATTCACCGTCGCCGGTTCCCTCGGCAGTGGGGACATCGACTACGAGCCAAGAGCCGTCGGGGGCTGCCATCCAAGCGCGTCGGTCAATACTGAGTTGAATCAGGTCGTAGCCCCCAACTCCGTCAAACTGGGCAAACCGACTGGGGTTGCCCAGCTGCGTGTCGCCTCCCGTGCCGACAACGGTCGTCCTTGTCGAACCCACAAATTGGGTGATGGGTTGGTCATGCTGGGTCGCAAAGAGGGGCTGTGGCACGGGGTGTTCCGGGTTTCCCAGAACCAGCCGAGGGTCGAAGCCCACC
>DEBL01000203.1:0-264 GCA_002348535.1 Deltaproteobacteria bacterium UBA2957
TCCGCCACGGCTTCAACGGTGCTGTAGGCGGCCTGGTGAAGCGATTCGATGCTGTCGAAATTTCGTTCTTTGGCTGCGGCGACGTACGCGACGGTGTCGAAGTTCCATTCCGGGTTGAGCATTTTGGGCGAGCAGAGGGCCATCAAGATGACGGAATAGACGACGACCTTCCACGACCTTTTCGTCGGAGCGTTGAGGGGTGGCGTTGGGTGCGTGTTCATGAAATTCCAGCACGGTCGAAGGCGAGATCGAGTCCCACGGCGA
>DEBL01000203.1:599-887 GCA_002348535.1 Deltaproteobacteria bacterium UBA2957
GGGTCGCAGCTTAGTCGCAATCACCGCCGTCGAAGGCAAAGGGCTCACAGTTCAGGTCAACGCCGAGCGCCCCTCCATCGTCGCACATGCCGTCGCCGACCCACGCGCGTTCGTGGCCCTCGGTGACCACAAACTCAGGTACGCAAAATAAACCACAGTCGTAGAGGCCTTCTGTTCCACCCATGTCTCCCGTGCCGGGGTCGGTCCATTCACCTTCTTCGATGACGCAGGAAGTGCCGACCCTCGAATCGTCGCCCACTGTGCCGTCCGCGTCCGCGTCGGCATCGG
>DEBL01000203.1:1219-1744 GCA_002348535.1 Deltaproteobacteria bacterium UBA2957
CGTCCGCATCGGCATCGGCGTCTGTGTCCGCATCGGCGTCGGCGTCTGTGTCCGCATCGGCGTCGGCGTCTGTGTCCGCATCGGCGTCGGCATCCGTGTCCGCATCGGCGTCGGCGTCCGTGTCCGCATCGGCATCGGCGTCGGCATCGGCGTCTGCATCAGCGGCGGATCCGGTGTCGTCTTTCAAGGCGGTGTCGCCGCAGCCAGTGGCCAGACCAACACCCAGAAAGAACAGGATGTGTAATGTGCGCATGGTGTCTCCAATCTGTGTGCGGCCTAACACTGAGGGAGCCCGTGCACTGGTTTGCGTCCAATAAATCATGATTAGATGGCATCGGTTCGGGAGTCCAAACGGGGGCCTGATGCTGCCGGTGTTCCGCAACTGGTTGGCCACCGGGGGAACGTTTGGACGGGAGAGTTTGAGCGGTGTAGCGCCGCGATTGTGATTTGCAAATATCGATGGAGAGCCGCGCCTTAAAAGCGACCGGACAGGTTGACCCCGGGTGCTGAACCCGAAGGCATGGG
>DEBL01000203.1:2144-3496 GCA_002348535.1 Deltaproteobacteria bacterium UBA2957
AGGCGGTTTCGGTGCGCGCCAGAAATCAAGAACGACGACGGCACGCCAGCCACAGCGGCGATGGGGTGCGGTGTCAGCGCGGCCCAAGAGACGAAACACCCGACGCACTTGTTATGAACGACGGCCCCATCCATCAGTGCAGCGTGAGATTTAGAGGTTCCATACTGGGCCACGCCGGCTCCCATCCATGCGATCAACGCGCCCAGTCCAGCGGCGGTGGAACCGTAGGAATAGATGCTATTTTGGGCCGCCCAAAACGTGAGGCCGCCCACGATTGTTACCACGCCGATGCGGCCCATTTTTACCCCTGTGGTCGCAATCGCGTTTCCCCGCGCATACCGCTGAGTCCAATCTTGGTCTCGGTTGAGCCCATCCGATGACGGGTCAACCGTTGGGCTCACGCTCGGCACCGACGAACCGCTGGGGATGCCCTCGATGCCCGAGTGAGGGGCTTCAGATGGCTGCACCTGAGTCTGAAATTTGGTTGTGCTGTCATCGGGCTGGGCCCGCGCGGCGATGCTCCAGTTGAGCATTACCATTGCCACAATCATGGCGCGGATGATGGACCTTGGAAGGATGTCTTTTGGGGTCATTGTTATGTACCAATGATGACTTTTAAGCTCACTATTACACAAGGCATGGTTTCAGTCTCGACCGGCCACAAAGGTGCCGACGGTTGACGCTTCGGGGGTGACCCATTGAAGGGTGATTCCGTCGGGGCCAATGGTGCCGGTGAGCGGCTCCTCGCGAGACGCTGAGCCGTAGGTGGCCGAACCCTCCGCGTCTAAGTCGTCATCAAAGACGCCCTCGATGGCCAAAGAGATGGGCATGAGGCTGTCCAAGGTGGTGGAACCACTAAACGCACGGGTTGCCGACACAATGAGATCCATTTCTCCAAACCCCAGTTCCATCCCTGCCGTCGTGAGTCGCACCTCACCGGAGTACACACCGGCCCACTCGAACGCGGGCTCCGGCTCAACATCCATCCCCGTGTCTGCATCGGCATCGGCATCTGCACCGGTTTCCCCATCCGACTCCACCACCGTCACGAGGCGCATATACACCTCTGCAGGTGGGCCGTCTTCCCACGGGCGCGAGTAATGCAACTCAAGCGTCGCGACTCCGGGCGCCACGCCCGTGAAGGTGAATGTGCGCGTGCCGCCAGAGCCCACCGAGTCGCCGGGGTCAGCCACGTATTCGGAGGTCCAAGACACAATCGATGAATCTTCGGGAGAGATGACCGACCATCCATAGCCAGTACTCGGGTTTTCGAGCAGCGAAACGGTGAACTCATCACCGACTGCAATGGTGACATCGGCATCGGCATCGGCGTCCGCGTCTGCATCGGCGTC
>DEBL01000232.1:0-5117 GCA_002348535.1 Deltaproteobacteria bacterium UBA2957
TGCCGACGCAGACTCGGATGCCGATGCAGATGCCGACGCCGATGACACCGGTGAACCCGTATCGTGTGCAACCATGTCAGAGGCCGAGTGCGCAGAATCACCCGAGTGCGCAGGGATCAGTGGCTGGCCGGTCGACTTGGATGGCGAAGGCGACGCGTGCGTGGATTACTCTGCTTCCAGCTTTGCGGCCTGCGCTGAGCCTCCGGGAGCCTGCGGTGACGCACTAACGTTTGCGAGACCTCCAACAGCGAGTAGCGATGCAGAGTGTGTCCTATTCAGCAGTACCTGTATCCCCGATGGCTGGGTTCCCTGCTCCGGCCCGATCAGCGACTCGCCTTGTCCAGAGGAAAGTTGCGAAGGCGACTTTGGCGGTGACGGTCCCGGGTGCTGTGAGTCGCCCGACGAGTCCACGGTACCGGCCATGACGCCGGCGACCTGTGAGGGCGGCGAGTGGACCTGTCCGGTCGAAGGCGAAGACATATGTTCGTGCGCCGGGATGACCGCGATGTACGATTGCGTGAGCAGTTGCGAGGACGGGGCAGAGGCCACACTCCCCTTCTGTGTGTACGGTGACCACTGGGAATGCCCACCGGATACGGTTCGGTCCGACCTGTGTCCCTCTTCAGTCGAATAGCTTGGTGAAGGCTTCCTCGCTGAAGCCCACCATAAACACGCCATCGGTGAGTATGGCCGGCGCCCGCAGAGTGCCGGATCGACCCAGAATCAAGTCGGCAATCTCGTCGTCGGTAGCCTCCGATGCGGGATCGAACTGAATCAGTCGCTTGCCCTTCGTCACCCACACGGACTCTGCTTTGCGGGCTATGGCGACGGCTTCGTCACGGTAAAGCTTTTGCTTGTTGGCAATGATGGGGTCGGGTTGCGGAACAGAACGGGGGGCCAGGAACTCCTGGGCACGGGTGCAACTCGTTCAACTCTTGCGGTGGTAGTACCAGCGTATGGGCTTGGACATAATGGGTTCTCCTGAGAAATAGTTTAGGGTCGTTCGATGACCCACAAATCGTGATCAACGCCTTCGTGCACGAGTGAAGCGTCGTTGTGCATGCCGAGTTTGGTCGCCACCCGTTTGGCAGGTTCGTTTGCTGCAACAATGGTCGCCACGACTCGATCGGCATCGGTTTCAGCCCATGCATGAGCGAGCAAGGCGGTGGCCGCTTCGGTGGCATAGCCTTCGTCTTGGTGGTCGCGGGCGAAGTGCCAGCCGATTTCGATGTCGCCGCGGAGCGATCGGGCGGGCTGAAGCATCACATTTCCAACAACGGTCCCTGTGCGGATTTCGACGGCGTACCAACCCAGCGCCGGTTCACAGGAATCGCTGATTTGGATGCACGAGGCCAACTTGTTGGCGCTGCCTGCGAGGTCGGTCACAGCGCCCCACCAAATCACACGGGAGTCGCCCCAAATGGTGTGAAAAGACTCGAGGTCTTCCATGGTCCAAGGACGGAGTCGAGTACGAGTGGTGTCGAGAATCTTCATGGGGTGGGTGTAACGACTTTGAGTCCATGACGAGAAATAAGGTCTTGCCCAAGAAACTAACATTTGGTAGGTATTTGCCTACCAACCGTTAGGGATCGAGTGTCGGAATCAAAGGATCGAATACTGAAGGTGGCGACTCGACGCTTCGCGGCCGACGGGTTTGATGGCACATCCTTGAGTCACATCGCCGACGATGTGGGGATGAAAAAACCGAGCTTGCTGTATCACTTTGCCTCGAAAGATGCGCTGCGTGAGGCGGTTCTGAATGATGTCCTTTGTCAGTGGCAGACGCGCTTGCCGGCGATTTTGGCCCGGGCTCACTCGGTGGATGACCGGTTTGGAGCATTATTCGATGCGATTTATGACTTTTTCTCCTCGGATCCGGCCCGGGCCCTTCTCGTGCTCCGTGAAGTTGTGGACCGACCAACTGAGACTCGAGAACGGTTGGCGGAAGCGATACGACCGTGGGCCGTCATCGTCTCATCCTCCATCTTGGCGGAGCGACAGGCGGACCGAATTCATCACGGGGTGGATCCGGAGGCCTATGTTGTGCAGTCCATCGTAGCGATTGTTGGGTCGGTTGCGGCCGCCGATTTCGGAGCGGCCCTATTTGGGGAGTCGTCCACGGCCGACTGGCGCCATCGTCAGCGGTCAGAGGCTCGACGAATTGCACGATTCTCATTGTTTAAGCAAACAGGAGTGCAGACGAAAAATGGGTGATACATTGCTGAGTTGGGCGTCGAATTCGACGTCGCGAAAAATGATGTCCGCTGTGGGATTGCCCACACCTCAACCGCTGACACGGGCCACCAGCCGTTGGTGCGCCGCGCCGCTGGAACATGGCGCCTGGGCAGTGGCTGGTGGATCCCTGCGAGATTCTCTTGCCGAAACGGTTCGCGGCATGGGAGGGACTGTGGTGGATGATGAGTTGGACGGATTCAATGGATTGTCAGGTGTCGTATTCGACGCAACACACTTCTCCTCGGCCGAAGACCTTCGAGAATTGCACGCCTTCTTTCATCCCCGGGTTCGTTCCATCGTGAAATGCGGGCGTGTGGTGTTGATCGGGCGTTCGCACACGGGGTCGGGCGGCGCCGGTGAAGCGGCTGTTCGCTCGGCACTGGTTGGGTTCACAAAGAGCCTGTCCAAAGAGTTGGGCCGCAAAGGAATCACGGCGAACCTGTTGACGGTTGACGCGGGCGCGGAAGGTGGAGTTGAAGGGCCGCTTCGGTTTTTACTCGATTCCCGGTCGGCATTCGTGACGGGGCAGCCGATTCATGTGGGGTCAAGCGGTCATCAGGGATCATGGGATGGCCTCCACGAGGGCCGCACGGTGTTGGTGACGGGAGCCGCTCGGGGAATCGGGGAAGCGACCGCCCGTACATTTGCGGCTGAGGGCGCGCGTGTGCTGTGCCTCGACGTGCCCTCAACCGTGGGTGCGATTGAGACCCTCGCTTCAGAAATTGGCGGGGTTCCGCTGCCGCTCGACATCACAAATCCCAACGCAGCGCAACGAATTTTGGAGGCGGCGGACGGTCCGCTGCATGGCATTGTTCACAACGCCGGAATCACCCGAGACAAGACCCTCGGGAAGATGGATCAGAAGTTGTGGGACGTGACGATCGAGGTCAACCTTGCCAGCGTGCTCCGGGTGACCGAGTCTCTTGTCAACGCGGGCGCCATTCCATCCGGGGGCAGTGTCGTGCTTGTGAGTTCCATTGCAGGCATTGCCGGAAACACAGGACAGACCAACTACGCGGCCTCGAAGGCCGGAATTATTGGTGCTACTCGTCAGTGGGGGGAGTCCCTGCGCGCCGACGGGATCGCCTGCAATGCCGTAGCACCCGGCTTTATCGAGACACAAATGACCGACGCTATTCCCTTCGGGATTCGCGAAGCAGGTCGCCGTTTATCCAACCTCAATCAGGGCGGTCTCCCGATAGACGTCGCTGAAGCGGTTGTCTTTCTTTCTTCTCACGGCGCCTCGGGCATGCATGGAAACGTGATGCGCGTCTGCGGCGGCAATCTTCTCGGAGCATAGTGTGCCAGTATCAACATCCAACACCGTTGCGAGGCGAGCCGTCATCGTCGCCGGCAATCGAACCCCCTTCGTAAAAGCATTCAGCGAATATTTGTCTCTCGATACCATCGACTTGGGAGTCGAGGCTGTGCGCGGCTTGATGGCGCGATCCGGGCTGGATTCAAGCCAACTCGACGCTGTGATCTGGGGAGGGGTTTTGCTGCCGCCGCTTGCCCCCAATGTGGCGCGCGAGATCGTGCTGGATCTGGAACTCCCTGCGGGCATTGAAGCGAATACTGTGACACGCGCATGCGCATCGGGGCTGCAAGCCATCACCGATGCTGTGGCTAAGATTGAGCGCGGCGAGGCCGACGTAATCATCGCGGGGGGGTCGGACTCGACTTCGAACGCCACGCTTGCAATGCCAGCCGACTTTGTGCGATCTGTCGCTCCCTTCGCAATGGGCAAGTCGTCGGGGGTCGCTGGTTTTTTCGGTATGCTGGGCGGTTTGTTTCCGCCGACGAAGGCACTCCCCAAAATGCCGAAGGTTGCAGAGCGGTCCACCGGAGAGGTCATGGGTGAATCGGCCGAGAAGATGGCGGGTATTCACGGCATTTCGCGGGATGCGCAGGATGAGTTGGCCACCCGTTCGCACCACCGAGCCGCTGCCGCGTGGGCGAGTGGACGGTTTGACGATGAAGTGTCGGCGGTCACCATCAATGACATTGCTGTGGAGCGAGACACGATTGTTCGCGGAGATACATCGGTGGAGAAAATGGCGAAGTTGCGAGCCGTGTTCGCTCAAGACGGCACGTTAACAGCCGCCAACTCCAGTACGCTGACGGATGGGGCGTCGGCGACGCTCATCATGAGTGAAGACAAAGCGATAGCCCTTGGGTTTACGCCGTTGGCATCGTTTCGGAGCTGGGCATACTCTGCGGTTGACCCTCGCGACCAGTTGCTGAAAGGGCCCGCCATCAGCATGCCGCTCGCGTTGAAACGAGCGGGACTGAAGCTTGAGGATGTTGACTTGGTCGACATGCATGAAGCGTTTGCCGGTCAAGTCCTATCGATTCTGGCCATGCTTGAAGATGACGAATTTGCACGAGTAGAGCTGGGAGTGGATCAAGCGGTGGGAAGAATTGACCCAGCCATTTTGAATGTTCAGGGTGGGTCGGTTGCCATCGGGCATCCATTTGCGGCAACAGGTTCACGAATGGTCAACACCATGGCAAACGAGTTGCATCGGACCGGCAAGGACACGGCATTGCTTGGCATCTGTGCAGCGGGCGGTTTGGGTGCAGCAGCGGTCCTCGAACGCATCAAATAGAGACACCGATTGCATCTATGTGCTACGGATCTTAGGCAGAAATCTGCTTTTGGAGGTTGTACATGCGTGTGTTGATGCTGATTGCGGCGTTCGCTGCCGGTTGTGGGTCCGACTCCGCCGTGGGTCCCGATGAGAAAAAACTCAACTCGTTCGACGAGTTTTCAGTGTGGGGGTCAGGAATGGAGGACCACAGTGCTCCGACCTCAGCCGGTGATGATGCGGATGCCGATTCCGATGCCGATGCCGATGCCGATGCCGATGCGGACGCCGATG
>DEBL01000232.1:5427-11699 GCA_002348535.1 Deltaproteobacteria bacterium UBA2957
GCCGATGCGGACGCCGATGCGGATGCCGACACGGATGCCGATGCCGATGCGGACGATACCGGAATGCCCAGTAGCGGATCCGGCGCATGCATGAACCCGGATTGGACCGATTGCTTGGACACCGACGAAGCCTCTTGTTCAGCAATGGGATGGCTGTACTACGGCGACTACACCTGCGCGGATTTCTTGGGAGGTGGAAAATGAACCGCTTCCATCCAGTTGCTGGCGTGGCGGTACTGGCGTCGCTCGTTGGCTGCAGTTCCGGCGGACCGTATGAGGTGGGGCTCATTGTGAAGTCCACAGCCGAGGTAGAGTCCATCACCAAGACCTACCGCGAGGTGACGGGCAAAGGCGTGCAGGAATCCAGCGGCGTGATTGGCTCGGGCGAGGCCTGTTCGGAGGCCATGTCGAGCGCAGGAAATCGAATGACGCAGTGGGTGGGTGAGGAGCAGACGAACATCCAGGTGGTTGGCGAGACCTTGGTGCCCCGCTTGATTCCCGACGACACGCATGAGCAAGAGGAAGTATGGATTTCATTGGTGATGGAGACGACGCGCACGGCGGGTACGGCCTTCACCAGTGAGAAGCGCAATTTCCCCGGCGAAGATCCTGCCGAGACCACGACGGCCGTGCTGGAGGACCGACCCGTTGCGACGGCAGTCCGGTATTACGGCGTTACGGCTGAAGACTACGTGGCGTCGTTTCAGTTGGCGACGCTTTGGCCGTCCAGCGGTGACGGGCTCAATCCCGCGGATGCAACCTTGCTGACCAAGAATGATCCGGCCAAGGGAGACGTGTGGTTCTCTCAAAATGGCAACATTGTCTACATGTTTTCGGGTAGCGAAGATCTCTCAGTCGGTGGTCAGAAACTGAAGGTGGCCAAGGTCAACATGTATGTGGCATCGGGTGTAGAAGTGGTCGATGAAGGCATCATGGACACATGCATCAATGTTGGACGAGATCAACTCGCTTCGGACGACGACGGAGTGTCGTATGACGACGAAGTGACCCTTCTGGACGTGGGCTGCGAGAACAACTTTCGGTACACCCAGTCGGGAAGCCAGTGGTGGAGCGATGGGATTTTGGTCAAAGAAGAGACTGAGAACGTGGACGTCGCCATCGTCGACTATGGATGGGAGTGGTACGAGGACAACGGCGGAGTGTGCCGCCGGCAAACATCGCCCAATCGGCCCAACAGCCAAGCGGAGATGTTCCTTGAGTACGAGGTCACGACCAGCACCGTCAACCGCTTGGCGAGTGAATGGGTCTCAGCTCCGTAGTCGGGCGAAGGCTACCGACTCCTTATAAAGGCGGCCAGTCGTTCCATTGCGGTGTCGATGACGCGTGGTGGTGGCAAGATCACGAATCGCAAGTGCGCGGTTCCACGCCGCTGCCCAAAGCCTGAGCCCGGTACACAAACAATTCCGGTCGCGGCCATCAACTCAAGCACGAAGGCGTTGTCATCGCGAACGCCTTCGAGCCGTGGAAATGCATAGAAGGCGCCTCGCGGTGCGACACAGGAGATTCCATCGATGGCATTGATGCCATCCATCAGACGGTCCCGTCGGTCGCGAAGCCGTGCGATCATGTCATTGATGTGGTCTTGAGGCCCCTCGAGGGCAGCCCGAACCGAGGCCTGAGCTGGATGGCTCGCGCACAGGCGCGCGCGCTCAAGCCGGCCGATGGCCTCGGCGTACTCCTCGACCCACTCCGGGTTTCCACTCACCATCCCCCATCCAACGCGCAACCCGGGTCCGAGGTAGCATTTTGCAATGCCGCCAAACGTGACGCATGGATGAGACCCGGCACGCGATGCAAGGCTCACCACGGCATCACCGTCGAGGGTGAGCTTGTCGTAGATCTCATCGGCGAGCAGAAGCAGCCCGTGACGTTGGGCGACATCGACGAGAGCATCCAGCGTCTCGGTGCTGGCGATGGATCCGGTTGGATTGTTGGGGTTGATGACGACCAATCCCTTTGTTCGCGGTGTGATCCGCCGCTCGATGTCTTCGATGTCAGGTTGCCAACCGTTGTCTTCATCGAGCTCGTAGGTCACCTCGGTTGCCGATAACTTCGACAACAACGCGTTGTACAGCGGGTACCCGGGACTGGGTACAAGCAACTCGTCTCCGGGGTCGAGCAGCGCCGTCATGGCCAATTCGATCGCCTCGCTTGCACCAGTTGTGATGAATACATGGTGCGGGTTTGCGATGCCCTTGACCTTGGCCTCAGCGGTCACCGCCGCCACCGCCTCGTGCGTGCCCTCGGACGGGCCATACCCGGTGTCACCACTGCGCATGGACTCTGCGATGGCCTCGATGATGTGGGGCGGCGTCTCGAAGTCGAACTGTATCGGGTCGCCGATGTTCATGTACAACATGTCCATGCCATTTGCGGCGTGTTCACGCGCCTTCATGACGATGTCCCGAATGGCGTACCGGACCCCGTCGGTCCGTGTGGCGGCTTGAATGGCGTGCATGACCAGAGGGTTAACCGTTCCGCAACCGCCACCCCATCCAGAGTGCGATTGGACCCGCAAACAAGAGGGCGAAGGCCACGCCAACCTCTTGCCACAGAATCAACGCTGCCATCACCACAACGAACACTGCAAAGGCTTTGCGCAGGTGGGTTGCGGAAACGGAAGCGGCGAATTGAGTGCCCACCAATGTGCCAACCACGGCAGCGGCGGTAACACTGGTTGTCAGCGCCACATCAATCGAGACGTGACTGAGGTAGCCGCCGAACGCGGCGTAGGACTTTAGTGTGATGACCATCAGAGAGGTCCCCACAGCGCGGTGCATCTCCATTCCCCCCAGCAGGACCAGCGCCGGGACAATCAGAAATCCGCCACCAGCACCCACGAGGCCCGTCGCGAATCCGACCCCAAGGCCCTGAACGGTGACCCACACCACCGGAATCGGCGTTTGTCGGGGCGACGCATTGCTTCGCCCTCGAAGCATCATGACGGCCGTGAGCAGCATCATCGCGGAGAAGGCCACCAAGAGCACAGTGCCATTAATTCGGCTCGCAGTGCGCCCTCCAGCGTACGCACCCGCCATGGTGGTCGCCGCGAAAATTGCGCCTGTACGCCACGCGACGTTGCCGTTTAAAGCATGACGAACTCCGCCCACGCCAGCGGTTGTGCCAACGACGACCAACGAAGTGGCGATGGCGGTTTTTGCGTCGAGTGCTGCGGCGTACTTGAGAACAGGCACAGCGAGGATCGACCCACCGCCACCCATCAGCCCAAGGCTGAGCCCGATGCAGACGGAAAGAGCGAGGACAACAATCACGGGGCTCGAGACTGAGGGGCGCGGGGCGCGATGCGATGCGCGATCACCATTCCCGCCGCCATGCTCCCCACGAACACGAGAGCACTGGGACTCAACCCTGGAGCCGAAGCGATGCCCGGACCGGGACAGAAGCCACCGAGGCCCCAGCCGACACCGAACAGCGCGGCCCCCGCGATGAGTCGACCGTCAATGGCGGCGAGGTTCGCCGTTGAAAAAACAGGTTCGAACAGGGGCGCGGGACGCTTGATGATCCACCGGTAGGCCGTCAGGTGGGCTCCAATGGCCCCGACCATCACGAACGCAAGCGAAGGATCCCAGCCCCCCAATGGGTTCAAGAATGCGATGACTTTGTTGGCGTCGGTCATTCCGGAGATGCCGAGGCCGAGTGCGAATAGGGCGCCGGACATGCACACCAACGCAGCGGGCATCACAACTCACCTCCGAAGGCGAGCTGAATGATGGTCGCGGTCAAGACACCGGTTGCCATAAACGTGAGGGTCGCGATGAACGAACGCGCGGAGAAACGAGACAGTCCGCACACGCCGTGTCCACTCGTGCAGCCGTTACCGATTCGAGTGCCCAACCCGACGAGTACGCCTGCTGCAGCGACCGCGCCCAGTGATCGACTCGTGGGTTCGACGAGCATGGAGGGCATCACGAGAACGAGCATGCCTCCACCCGCCACCAAGCCGGTAACAAACAACATTTGCCACGGCGTATCGGCGGTTCGTGCTTGCAGCAGGCCCCCGACGATTCCGCTGATGCCCGCAACTTTTCCGTGGGTAAAGAACAAGAGGCTGGCAGCCGCCCCAATGAGCAGCCCGCCGAGGGTGGCCATGATTATCGATTCGATCATGATTCGGGGTCTGCGACTGGATGGGCTTCATTCCACGCAATCATGCCGCCCGTCAGGTTGCTGACATCCGTGAAGCCGTTCTCGATGAGTTCGGCGGCGGCATTGCGTGAACGGCGTCCTGATCGGCACACCATGAGGAGCTTTGTGTTTCGGTCCCATTCGTTTGCCTGGTCCATCAACTGGGCCTGCGGGATTCGTTCGGCTTCGGCGATGAAGCCGAGTTCGCCTTCCCATTCGTGAGGTTCGCGAACGTCCACAATCATCCAAACAGAGCGATTCACGATCGTTGTGGGAGACACTTCCGGTACCTGCGACTCCGACTCGTTCTCGGGTGCCGCGGGTATCCCGCACCCCAAATTGGCGGGCACCGCCACATCGATTTTCTTGGGCATCCCGAGGTTGAGGTTGTTCATGATGTCGACGAACACCTCCTCGGTCACCGATGCGTTGAGTCGAGGATTGTGCTGTTTCTCTTCCAAGACGGTGGTGTGAGAGTGCCCTTTGTAGTCGTGACCGGGGTACAAGATGGCGTCGTCGCCCAGTGAATAAATCTGTTGGTGCACCGACCGATACAGGGTCTGGGGATCGCCTTCTTGAAAATCGGTTCGCCCGCAGCCCCGCACGAAAATCGCATCGCCCGTAAAGGCCATCACACGGTTGCCGTTGTCGACAACGTAGGTGAGGCAACCGGATGTGTGGCCCGGTGTCTCGCGCGCCTCGATCGTGTACCCGCCGAAGGTGACCCGGTCTCCGTTTCGGAGTGGCGTATCGGCACAGGCAACGCCCGCGGTTGCGGCCACACCGGTCTTGCAGCTGGTCCGGCTGCGCAGCGTGCCCGCGGCGGTGACATGGTCCGCATGCACATGCGTGTCGAGGCAGTAGACCAACGTCATCTCCAGTTCGTTTAGCAACTGGAGATCGCGTTCGATGTGGTCGATGACGGGGTCGATCAACACCGCCTCGCCTGTGTCCGGGTCACCGAGCAGGTAAGTGTACGTGCTCGTCTCGGAGTCAAACAACTGGCGGACGATCATGGGAGCTCCATCGCCATGGGAGAAATGCCTAATCAGTGGATGCAGAGGCGCTCGGGGCGACCTCGGTTGACCGGCCAGAGTGAATCGAAAAGATGACGTCCACCATGGTATCAAGTGCGGCCGCATTGTGGCTTGCGAGAAACATCCGAATGCCGGTTCGATCGAGGTGATCGCGTATTCGGCGCGCGATGCGGTTCGCCCGGTCTGCATCGATGGCCGAAAAAGGCTCGTCCAAGAGGAGGACGGTCGGTTGGGCCAACACGGCGCGACCGATGGCTACGCGTTGACGTTCCCCGCCGCTTAGGTTTCGCACCGGTCGGTTCACGAGACCATTAATCTCAAGGTGATCGACCCATGAGCGAAAGGTTTCCTCGGACAGATCGGGCGGGGATCCGAAGCGGAGATTGGCTTCCACATTGAGGTGGGGAAACAGATGCGGCTTCTGCATGGCGAAGCCCATGCGGCGACGCTCGGGGGGGCGATCGGTGAGGTCGACTCCGTCCACAACTACTGCGCATTGGTCGGCCCGTAGCAACCCCGCGATGATGTGCAAAAGGGTGGACTTGCCGCTGCCTGACGGCCCGGTCAGTCCGATGCAGCGGTGTTCGGTTTCCACGGCCAAGTCGAGCGTCAAGGCTTCGCTGATCCGGTGACGAATGGCGACGGAAACGGTCATGTCCAGTCCTGTTGCTGACGCCGCTGATGGCGGATGAGCGCTTCATAGGCGATGAGCGCGGCGAAGGTGATCGCAATGGAGATCGCGACCAGCAGACCGGCCGTGTTCTGGCTTTCTGGGTGTTCTGCGGCGGCGTACACAGCCAATGCGAGGGTTCGCGTCGATTCGGGCTGGTCACCCGCAAACATCGCCGTTGCCCCGAACTCGCCCAGCGCACGGGCAAAGGCAAGCACACTGCCCGCCACGATTCCGGGGTAGGCCATGGGGAGCGTCACCCGTCGAAAGGCGCCAAAGGCCGACTGGCCCAGACTTCGAGCCTGGGCTTCGTACCGAACGTCAACCGACTCGATGGCCCGTCGGTTGAGAATTAACAGGAGAGGGAATCCGACCACCGCCGCAGCGACCACCGCAGC
>DEBL01000148.1:0-14499 GCA_002348535.1 Deltaproteobacteria bacterium UBA2957
CGCGGGCAAGCGAGCCCATCGGGTCCCACGCGGGCAATACGACCGGTGTGGTCTTCAGCCCGTTGTGCATGGATTCATTCAGGTAGGACTTCGGAGCCGCGATCTCAAACATGTACTCGTCGAACCAGTCGTCGTTCATGGTGTAGAACCCCTTGACCCCTGAGTCATCGCCCCAAGAATTCTCGACCCGCCACCGCCGCGCTGCGCCGTCCACCACATCGACCCCTGTGAAGAGCATTGCGTGCGTCATCATGGTCTGCCCGTACCGAAGCCGAGCGGCCTTGTTCATTCCAAACTCCACACCGTACAACGCGCTGGCCTCGAACAAGGAGGCGTCCCAAAGGCCCCGCTTGCGGTCCATCTGCTTGCCAACATCGCACCCCATCCAGACGGGCGTTCCGTTCTCCAGCAACCGCTGCGTAATCGCCTTCATCTCATCGATGGGAATATTCAAATACACCACCGGTGGGCCACCGGCGACGTTCTGCAATCGGTCCACCGTGAAGGTTTGGTACATCTCGTTGCGGGGGTCGTGCACGAGGCACACGTAGTCTTCCCAGTCCTCCGTGACGTACTCCGCGACAAACTCTTGGGGCGTCATGGTTCCCTTTCGATGAAAGACTTTATCGGCATCGTGCCACTGCCAGTCAAAGCGCTCTGGCGGGGTGCCAAGATGAATGCACAAGACACGCCAAATATCGGCCATGCGCGACTCTTTGTGGGCCCTCACTTCATCAGCACTCGCACCGCTCTCGATTGCTGCACGCAACTCAGAGGCCGACGTGCGTAGAATTTCTTTGAGGGTCGCGTTCATAAAGCGCGTGTTGCTGCTGCTGTGGGATTCCGGAAAGGCCGCCTTCGGAACCAAGCCGTGTTTTCGGATTAGGTTCATCGCCATGTTCCACTGACCGCCATCGCCAATGGGGTCGTTCAGCATGAAATGGACGGTTCGGTCGTCAATCGGCCGGTCTGACAAGTCAACCATGGCCTCCAAGAAGTGATTGGAGCGCTCCAACTTGTCCCAAAAATGTATGTAGGCCTGACTGAACTCGAAACTCTTCAGGTTCATCTTCTTCATGGCGCCGACCCGAAACAAGTTCAGCGCAGCAAACAACCAGCATCGACCGCTCCGTTGCTGATGCGTGACCGACCATGCATCAAGTTTCGTGCTGAACGAATCGTCCATTTCCTGCACGCGCGCTCTGCTGAGTGTGAGGGTCTGAATGTCGCTGCCGCACACGGCATTTTGAGCCACCCGCGCTGAAGGGTCTGCTGCGAACGATTGTCTGTACTCGTTGATCTGAGCGATGGATAAATCAGTGGTCATGGGTTCACCTCGCGAACGGTTTATTTACTCTTCAAATGCCGGTCTTCGATTATGGATGACTTGGGTTGAGAAGCAAGAGAAATCCTTTGCATTGTTGGGTTCAATCGGTGGGCACACTTCGGCGTACTGCAACCCGAACCGTAGATTTCAAAATCTCTGCATCCCATTCCGGTTGGCTTCAGTCGTGTTCGAGTGAGGCGTTAATTTTTTCGTTGAGATGGCGCGTTCGGATCTCTGGGTCCACAGCAGACAATGTGACGATGGACGGCCCAATGCCCACGTTCATCAGGTCACCAATCGTTTCATTGAAGGCGAGTTGTAGGGCACTCACGACCACATCTACCCAGCCAACCCTGAGCCGCGATGCGTAGCGGGTATACCCTCGAATGTCTTTGAACTGGTCCATCGCCACCATCAGCATTGGGTTGGTCGACAGGCCGTCAGGAATCGGCCGCGCTGCGACCATTGGATTTCGCCTAAACTCAGGAACGTCCACGCGCAGCCGGTCGTGGTACGAACCATCCTCAACCAGTGAATCGAGAGACCGCTGGTGACAGTGTGTGCCTTCCGCAAGCTGGTCGAGCTGACGCTGCATTTCTTCGAGTCCATCTTCATGGCTGCGGAGCAGGACTAAGTCGTAGGTTGCATGCCGGTGAAAGGTCTGAAGAATGTGTTGAATGATCGAATCTCGAGGCGAGAACAAGCCCACCGGATCCATCATCGTGGTGGGGTACGCGACAAATCGTCGGAGGTTGTGGAACCCCCACGGAATTCCTTGGGCTCGATAGAACTCGCGGGTGTCAGCCGCCAAGCTAAACGACAGTTGGTGCCGCGACGCCACAAGCAGTTGCGCCATGGTTGGTACTTCTTCGCAATGACCGAGCTCCACCAGTCGTTCGAGGCGCGCACGGACACACGAGGGTCGCGCCATCGCCGAGATCATCATTCCAACCTGCGCCAACTTCTCTCGATTCTGCGACCAGCCCCCCAAGACGTCGCACACTTGGGTCCACCAGTGCCGCCCCAACCATGCCGGTGGCGTGTTCCCTTGGATGGCATTCATGTTTTCGGTCATCACGGTCAGTGTAGCCACTGGTCAAGTTACCAGCCAACTCACGGTGGCCGCGAGAGCATCGGCAAGGGGTAAATACAGAACGGCTTTGTGCAGGCATCGTCTCCGGTCACTCGGACGGTCGACACAACACGCCAACCCAAACCGATGCGGGCCAAGGCGCTCGCTTGCGACGCTACCGATTGTTCACTACCCTCGAGCAGGACACCAAGGAGATCTTATGAACCCACTGATGACACTCAGCTTCGCGATTGTTCTTTCGACTGGATGCCGAACCGATGGCAAAGATGACGACACGGCGATGTCTGGAGGAACCGAACCGGCCGTGGGCGGCGGATGCGAACTGGTCGAAGAAATTCCGCTTGGAATGGAGGACACCACCCCAAATGATCGCGACGTCGGCAACTGGGTGGACTTCCTCGTGCGATCGCACAGCGCCCGCCTGCTGTGGGCGGACGGTGAACGAACCGGTATCAAGGTCGACCTCACCAACCCGACCAACATCCGCTGGCGGGACTATGAAGTCTCGAGCGACGGAGCCATGGCCACGATTGAAATTGCCTGCGAAGATAGCCTCGCAGTCGATGTCACAGCGGCCATCACCACCGGGGACGGCCGGTTGAACGAATCCGTGGATACCGTCCTGTACAGCAGCCAAGCGGTTGGCGACGGCGCCTTCACGGTCGACGTCACGACGACCGATGGCACCCTTGAGATTGCGGATTTTGCCACAGAGTCCTTCGATACACTGACCGCTTCCTTCGACGCAACATGGAACGAAAACGGCATCACAGGCACCATCGATGGATTTGGCGAAACCACCGATGGCAGCGCCGCCACGATGTCCAGATTCGACATCGCGTCGTTTCAAGCCAGTGGCTTCTGACCGGCACGGTCGCGCTGCACGGTCAGGCTGCGAGTTGATGGGCACACTGCGATTCGGAGATGCAGAGCAAAGAACCGTTCACGCTGATCCCGCATCAGCCTCAAGGGTTTGTTGAGCGTCTACAATCCAAACAGACATTTCTGCATCGGGACCCAGATCGAGTGCCGCAACGGCCGCTTCTGCCTTCCGGAGTGCTCGCAGTGCTTGCTCCCCTTCTCCGGCTTGGTGTTCCACTTTCGCTTGTTTGCACAGCGACTCCACATAGCCGGACATGTGGGCCCCTTTTAGCAAGGCCTCGGCGCGGGAAAACAGGTCTCGCGCTTCAACCAAATCGCCTTTTTTGGCCCGAACGACGGCCAACGATGCCCCAAAAAAACCGTTCGGCACTTCCCACTCGCCGTCGGTAATGGTCAAGGATTCCCGAAGATGCTTCTCCGCCGCATCGAGATCATCTTGATGCGTAAAGTTCGTGCCCATGTTTCCAAGGCAAATGGCTTCGGTGAGGCGGTTGCCCATCTCGCGAGAGATTCTCAACGATTCTTGACGAAACCCAATGGCCTCCTCCCAACGTTTGTCCCGCTCAAGAGAGCCCGCAATGGTTCCCAACACAACGCTTTCGAAGTACCGATTTCCAACATCTCGTGCAACAACCAACGCTTCCTCTGCACACGCCTTGGCCCGCTCGAATTGCCCGCCATCGTTGTAGGCATTTGAGAGGTTCGCAAGCTGAATGCACTGTGATTCTTGATCGTTGAGTTCGCGCGCGATGCTGAGTGCTTGAGTCATGGCGTCGATGGCATCGGTATGCCGACCCATTCGGCGATACAGGGTGGCCATATTGCCGAGACACACGCCTTCCAGCGAACGCGAATTCATTGCCTGAAACTCCGCCAAGGCATCGTCGTAATACGCTTGCGCCGTATCGAATTGACGCTTTCGGACAATAAAGGCTGCGAGGTTCATCATTGCAAGGGCACTATTCTTGCGCTCGCCGACGGAATCAAATTGCTCCACTGCGGTCTCAAAGTGCTGAACGGCTGCGTCGGAATGACCGCGAATATGCTGGAGAAGAAGACCCAACTTGCGGTGAATTCGAGCAGAATTGGCGACCTGTAGAGAATCGATCGGGATGCGCTTCAATAGACCTATGCCATCGGAATATGGACCGTGGGCCTTGTATGAATCGCTTGCAGCCATTGCGCACTGTGCCGCAACATCGTGAGCCTCATGGACCAACGCACAGTTCACGCTGGCCAACAGGTTGTCTCTCTCCAACGACAAGTGACTCAGCGGCTTCAGATGGATCGCTCCATCGCGTTCCCGCGCAAAGACATCCTCGTACAACCGCGCATAGTGTTGGGCGTGGCGCATAGAAACGGCCGCGGCATCGGCATCGAGGATTTGTTTCGCGTAGGCCTGAATGCTGGCGTACATGCCGAACCGCGGCTGACCGTACACCTCCCGGCAATGAATCAACGACTTGTCCAGCAACGACCCCACCACATCCATGGACCACGGGGCCTCAGGCCATTCCGAGAGGTCCAAGACCTCCTCAGCCGAATCCATGAAGAATCCACCCTGAAAGACCGATAGTTGGGCAAGCGCAGTCTTCTCCCACGGCTCGAGCAGTTGCCACGACCAGTCAATCAGGCCGTGCAAACTGGCTTGCCTGTCGCTCACACCGCGCCGTCCACCACGCAACAACTTGAAGCGATCGGTCAGACGCGCCAACAACTGGTGCGGTGGCATCATCCGGGCGCGAGCAGCGGCCAACTCAATGGCAAGCGGCAGACAGTCCAACTGATGCACAATCCCTTTCACCGCTTCGATCGATTCGGGCGTTGGCGACCATTGAGCCCCTGCCGCCTTCGCTCTCAGTTCAAACAACGCTACGCCCTCTTCCTCGGTGAGGGGCTGCAACGAATACACGTGCTCGCCCGCGAGTTGCAGCGCTTCCCTTGACGTAACCAAAAAAAGTGCCTCGGGGGCCATGACCATCCAACGACGCAGACTGGTCGCCGCATCGGCCACAACTTGTTCGACATTGTCGAACACAAACAGTGCTGGCCCGTGCCCTGAAATCGCATGACCCACGAGCTCGATCATTTGCTCGATGTTGTCCCCTCTCAGGGGAACCTCAATGGTCATTGCGGTGGCGTTGACCAACTCCTGTAGCGAACGGGCCTCGGTCAAATCCACGAACCAGACGCCCCCGGCCAACTCATCCACTACACTTCGCGCGAACTGGCGCGCCAAGCGGGTTTTTCCGGTACCACCCATCCCCTTCAAGGTCACAAGACGGCTTCCATCCGCAAAGTGGGATGACAGCGTGTCGTGCTCATGCACTCGGCCTACGAACTCATCGAGCGAAGGTCCGACATTGGTTCGCGGTCGTTGAGGACCCACCGCTGAGGGGGCTTGGAGGACCGCCGTATCGGCATCCATCAGCGCCGCGGGCAAGGTGGTCCTTGGTGAACCTGGCGGTCCCTGTTCCTGAGAACTCCCAAGCATCGTCACGAGCCAGTCCCTCAAGGTCGAATCCAACCCCACCTTCGCCCGAAGAGACTCCAGCTCACTGAGAAGCAGGCCAACGGACGCATACCGCTGCGCAGCAAATGGGCTCAAACAACGCGCCACAATGGAGCCCAGTCCGGGTACCGTGGTCTCCACCTCCAATACCGACTGAGCATCGATGACCGAGACCGAGCGGTCTCCTCCACCGACAAGATGATTGTAGAGCACCTTGCGGGGTAGAAACTCACCCAACACAAGCTCGATGAGCACCAACCCCAGCGCGTACTGGTCGGACCGCCCATCCAACGGTTCACACAAAAACTGCTCGGGCGACATGTACGAAGGCGTGCCCCGGCCCTCCGAGAAGGCTTGCCCTTCAACGGCCGACTGACCGTGAACGGTGGTGGCAATGCCAAAGTCCATGACCTTCACGGCCCCGTCCCATGAGACCAGCACATTCGATGGCTTTAGGTCTCGATGAACAAGGCCCGCCTTGAGCCCCTCGGCCACCAACGAGTGGGCTGAATCAAGCCCAGATGCAATGCCGACTGCAATTTCTAAGACCACGGCTGGCGGCGGAATCAAGCCCGACCGAATGATGTCCGACAAGGTCACGCCTCGGATCCATTCCATGGCGATGAACAGCTGACCTTCGGCCTCGCCCAACTCATACACATCCACAATGCTTGGATGCTTGAGCAGCCCGCCCAGACGGGCCTCTCGAATAAACGCTTCGGCCTCGCCACCATCCGCCTCGCCGATCATCTCGGACTTGACCACCTTCAACGCGACCTGTTTCCGAAAGCCTGCCGGCCCGAACAGCTCGGCCCCAAACACGCGAGCCATGCCGCCTTCACCCAAGATCGACTGCAACTCGTACCGGCCCATGCGACGCGGAAGGTCAGACTCGGTCAGGTGATCCAGAAGGTCCGTCGACATTTGAGGAGTCTACACCGTTTGAACCGGAGTCTGCACACCCGGTTTATTCTGCGGCGGTGGCTCGAGGCCAACCGGCTCGGTCAGGAGTAGAAGCCACTCGACGGCGTCACGGTTCAGGACACCCTTGAACCCGCAGTCGCTGCATCGCCTTTCGGGTTTCACGATTCGAGTAGGGGTACTCGTTTATGCACAGAAACCATGCTGAGCAGGGGGGTGCACCCACGGGAAACGCAGATTGGAACAACCCCGGACCCAACGCACGGGCGCAGTAGGCCAACGAACACCGGGTCTCCCAGTTAACCGGCTTGACCGCGCTGAAGACGATGGCCAACAGGGAAATGAAGGCAAGACCAGAACCGATCGCACGCACGACCCTTGCTCCCCGCGTGCCACTGCAAAGCCATGTCATCTTTGCGCTGGCGAACCACGCCCCAAGACCGCCAATACACAGGTACAGGACCAGCGGTACAGTTGGACCGCAGGGCACCACCGCATCAAAGGCTGCAAGCCACCAGACCCACGCCAGCACAGAACCGGTCAATACGGTCCGAGTCGAGATGGGGGATGAATCCGTCGGCATGCCTAAGAATCGGACCCGGCCCGTAAATCATTAGGGAAGCCGTCCCCTTGTGTGAGACACTCCCCCTATGCCGCTGCATCACACCACCCCTCTGCTTCCTTCGATCCCGCTGCAGCAGCGGGTGAACAAGGCGGTTTGGCTCAAGATGGAATCGTCGCAGCCGTCGGCGTCGTTCAAGATGCGGGGCATGGGGCTGGCCGCAGAGCGAGCTGTCGCAGCGGGTGCGACACAACTCGTCAGCAGCAGCGGCGGAAATGCCGGCTATGCCGTGGCGTGTGCGGGACGGGCGTTGTCTGTGCCCGTGACGGTGGTGGTGCCCACCACAACCGACGAGCGCATGCGATCCCTCATCGGATCGACCGGGGCCACGGTTGAGGTGGCGGGGTCGGTCTGGGACGAAGCCCATCAGCATGCGTGCCTCATCGCTGAAGCATCGGGTGGCGCACTACTCCATCCGTTTGACCACCCCGACATCTGGGAGGGCCACGCCAGCGTGATTCACGAAGTCCACGCGGCGGGCCTTGAGCCCGGATGTGTAGTGGTCTCCGTGGGCGGCGGCGGACTGCTGACCGGTGTGCTTCAGGGAATGAATGCGGTTGGATGGACCGCGACTCGGGTCCTCGCAGTCGAAACGGCGGGCGCCGCATCCTTCGCAGCGGCACACGCGTCTGGAGAACCTGTACAACTGGAGTCCATCAATTCCATTGCCGTGACCCTTGGCGCACGCCGCGTGTGCTCCGAGGTGCTCCGCCGAGCCCAGCAGCATGACGTGACCAGTTGTGTCGTCTCCGATGCGGCCGCGGTGGGTGCATGTGTGCAGTTCTTGGACGACCACCGGGTGATGGTCGAACCGAGCTGCGGAGCGGCGCTGAGTGCGGTCTACGACAGACACCCCGACCTCATGTCGGTCAGCGGACCGGTGTTGGTGATTGTGTGCGGGGGCGCCGGCGTGACGCGATCGCAACTGGAGACATGGGCTGCCGCACTGGAGGTGATGCCATGACCGTGTTGTTTGGGGTGGACCACTCCCCGTGGACCCAAGCTGCCGTCTTGGCGCACGCAGCCCACGGGGTTTCCGTTCGGCTGCGGCCGTACCCGTCTCTTGGCTACTACCTTGAGTCCGGGGTGGTCTTGCCCGTATGTTGGCGAAACGGCACCCAGACCGCCGATTCACTTTCCATCATCGAGACGCTGATGCCGGTCGCCGATGCCCAGCAGCGGGCCCACCTCGAGGCAGACTTCACCGACCTCGAATCCTTGTTTTTGGCCTACGCCTTAGACCGGACGGGCCCAGGCCGAAGGCTGCGCTTCATTCAGGGTTGGGCGACCATCAACGACGTGCCCACAACGCCCGTCTCCATCGCCTTTCGGGCCGTGCTCTGTTGGTACTTCTTTGTGCTAATCGAAGTGGGTCGGTGGATGCTGCGCAAGCGCAGGAACGGCCACGCCTGTACCGAGCGGCTGTCACGCCAGTTGATGCCGTGGGTCACCCGACTTGAAGAAGAGCCATTTCTCGGAGGCGACGAACCCAACGCAAGCGACTTTGGGCTCTTGGGTCACCTTGAGTGCATGTCGAGCGGGCTCACCGACTGGGCCATGAACGCCGCTGCGCAACACCCCGCGCTCGTGGCATGGCTGCAGCGCATGCACGCCCGAATCGAACACCACCCTACCGTGTACAGTCGTCGAATCTTCGACCCCGGGGCGGGGCCACAACCGCCCAGTGAGCGCACCCAACAGTGGTTCTACGCCTGCATGGCGCTGTGGGTGGTGGTGTGGCCGCTCACCTTCCCGCTGCTGACCTATGCCTCGAGCCGCCGCCACGGGTCGCCCAACCGAACCGGTGGTCGATTGGAAGCCCAACGCTACCGCCGGTGACGGTTAGCCGTTCGACTCGCCATCGGGAGCAGACGCCAACTCCAACACGGGTGACGCGTCGCCCAGCGCTGCCGCGTCGTCGGCCGCATCGCTGATGGACTGCGAAAACTGCTTGGTGGTCTTGGCGCCCAACGCTTCCAAATTCTTCACCCGGTTCACAAGGTTTCCACGACCCGTGGTCAATTGACTGAAGGCCTTGTCGTAGGCGACTTGGGCCTGCCCGATTCGGCCGCCGACCTGACTGAGCGTCTCGGAAAAGCCCACAAACTTGTCGTAGAGGGCACCGGCCTGCTTGGCGATTTCGACGGCGTTCTTGGTCTGTCGCTCGTTGCGCCACATGGTCTCGATTGTGCGCAACACGGCCAGCAGTGTCGACGGTGTCACGATCAACACGTTTTTGTTGATCGCCTCATCGTACAGCGACCGGTCGTGGCGGACCGCCTCGGTAAACGACGCCTCGATGGGAATGAACATCAACACGTAGTCGATGGTCGTGATGCTGGTGAGGTCTTGGTAGTTCTTGGCCGACAGTCCCTTTACATGACCCCGAATCGATGCGATGTGCAGCTTCATCGCCTCAGCCTGCCCCTCCGCATCGTCGGCATCACAGTACTGCTCGTAGTGCTTGAGTGAGACCTTGGCATCGACCACCACTTGGCGATTTCCGGGCATGTGAATCACCACATCGGGCCGCTTGCGCGAACCGTCTTCGGCTGTCTCGCTGACCTCGGTCTCGTACTCGCGGCCTTCTTCAAGACCCGAGAGCTCGAGCACCCGACCGAGCACCACTTCGCCCCAGTTGCCCTGCGACTTGTTGTCGCCCTTCAGGGCACGCGTGAGGTTGCGGGCCTCTTCGCTCATCTGGGTGTTGGTCTCGTTGAGCATCTTGACCTGCTCTTGGAGCGTGATGCGCTCTTTCGAGGCGTGCTTTTCGGCTTCGGTCATGTGCTTTTGAAAGTCGCCAAGCTGCTTTTCAAAGGGCTTCAACAGCTCGCCAATGGACTTCTTGCTCTTGGCATCAAAGGCCTTGGTCCGTTCTTCCATGATCTCGTGGGCCGCCGCCTTGAACTGGGCCACCATACGCTCGTGGTCTTGGCGTTGTTTCTCTGCAGCCTGTTTGGCGGCTTCTTCCTCTTGCGCGGCGGACGTCTGCTGGGCCTCGAGCTGGGCCTCGAGTCGCGCCACCGTGGTCGCCGCCTCTTGAACGGCCGTCCGACGCTCGGTGAGTTCGGCTTCAAGGCCATCCACGCGGCCGGCCCGTTCCTCGAGCAAGGCCAAGCGTGCCGCGGTGTCGCCGCCGTCGCCTTGGGTGCGCGAGGCCTGCCACAGCCGGCCAATCACGGTTCCCAGTGCAACCCCGACCAACAATGATGCAATGACGTAGACGATGTCCATGATGCTCCTCGCTCCGAAGTGCTCTTACTCTACGCCCTCGGACCGCGGTTGAACAGGGCTCTTCCGGTCACAATCTGACCGTTTGAACGGGAACCGCTGCACGCACCTCGAACGCACTCAAACGCGGCGATTGGGCGTGCGGTGTCGGGGTGCTCTTCATAGTGTGAGTCAAGGATCACCGCCGCTTTTACCCCTTCAGTTTGCCGTTTTAGTCGCCCGATAGGCTGAGGCGGGCGCTGTTCTTGTCGTTCTCGCGCACCTCGACCGAGTGCAGCCACACCCGACCACCGGTCTCGGTCTCGAGCCAGCGGTCCACCCAGTCTTTGACGTGGCGACAGGTTCCCTCCATGCCCACGTCGTCAAACACCACCAGCTTGCAGCCGCCCTGCTCTTCGATGGCCCGAAACTGGTCGATCAGGGGGTCGCCCGTATCCAGCAGCAGGGTGTGGTCGAAGGTCTCTTCCAGCCATGCCTTCACCGGTTTGAGCTTGCCGAAGTCCATCACAAAGCCATTTTCGGTTGGCTCATGGGTCCGAAACCACAGGGTGAAACTGCGGCTGTAGCCGTGAACCCACGCGCAGTGGCCGTCGTGTCGAAACCGCCGGTGGGCGCACGGGAAGTTGCGGAAGGTCTTGGACGACTCGATGACGGTATTGCTTGATTTCATTGCCTTTCACCCATGCGAGGGCACCCATCGGCGCCGTTTGGCCAGCGGTAACCGGTATTGTCTATTCGGTAAACAGTTTATTGACCACGCAGACAAAATCTGCTATCACCGCCGTGACGCGCAGGCTGGGGATCCTCTACACACCCCAACAGCGACACATTCGTATGGGCTATTCAATCAAAGAAATCTACTTCACCCTGCAGGGTGAGGGCGCACACACCGGACGCGCTGCCGTGTTCTGTCGGTTCACGGGCTGCAACCTGTGGACGGGTCGCGAACAAGACCGTCACAAGGCCGCGTGCACCTTCTGCGACACCGATTTCTTGGGCACCGACGGCCCCGGGGGCGGGCGATTTGCGACCGAAGACGATGTGGTGCAAGCGGTGCTTGCCGCTTGGCCCAAGACCCGCACGGCCACGCCCCCCTACGTGGTGTTCACCGGCGGTGAGCCGCTGCTCCAACTCAACACCACGCTCATTGCAGCGTGCAAGGCCGCGGGCATCGAGGTGGCCATCGAGACCAATGGAACCCTGCCGGCCCCCGACCGCATCGACTGGATCTGCGTGAGCCCCAAGCCCGGCAGCGGCATGAAGCAGACCAACGGCGACGAGCTCAAGCTGGTCTTTCCCCAACCGGACTGCCCGCCCAGCGCCTTTGAGCACCTCGACTTCACGCACTTCTTTTTACAGCCCATGGACGGCCCCGAGCAGCAGCAGAACATTCAGCGTGCTGCGGCCTATTGCCAGGCCAATCCCCAGTGGCGCCTGTCGCTGCAAACCCACAAACTCATCGGACTGCCGTGATGATTGCTTCCGCTCAACCCGTTCACAGCGACGCCCTGCCCGACCACGCAAGCGAGCTCGACACCCGACAAGTGGCCATCGACAAGGTGGGCATAAAGAACTTGGCCTACCCCATCCAGATCATGGATCGGGACAAAGACGTGCAGCACACGGTGGCCCGCGCCAACCTGTATGTGAGCCTGCCCCACCACCTCAAGGGCACCCACATGAGCCGGTTCATCGAGATCCTGAACCAGCGGCGCGGCGAGATGACCATTCGCACCATGCCGCAGGTGCTCGAAGAGATTCAGAACCGACTGGGGGCCGACGATGCCTACATCGAGCTCAGCTTCCCGTATTTTATCTCCAAGAAGGCGCCGGTCAGCGGCGTCGAGTCGCTCATGGAATACCAGTGCAAGTTTGGGGCCTCGAAGCGCGGCAAGGACGTGGACTTTGTGCTGGCCGTGCAGGTACCGGTCAAGAGCCTGTGCCCGTGTTCGAAGGCAATCAGCCAGTACGGCGCCCACAACCAACGCAGCTTGATCGACATTCAGGTTCGGTCGTCGGAGTTCGTGTGGATCGAAGACGTGGTGACTCGGGTCGAAGCTTGCGCGTCGGCCCCGCTGTACGCCCTGCTCAAGCGCGAAGACGAAAAGTACATCACTGAGCTGGCCTACGAAAATCCCAAGTTTGTCGAAGATTTGGTGCGCGATGCGCTATTGTCGCTCAAGGAACTGCCGGGGGTGGAGTGGCTGCACGTGGCCGCCGACAACCAAGAGTCGATCCACAACCACTCGGCCTACGCCGAGATTGAGTGGACCCGCGACGACGAAGACCAGCCAAAGGCCATCGTGATGGACCAACCGGCCGCTGCCGCCGCCAAGAACGATGCCCTGCCGTTTGGCGAATGGCTGGCCGCCCAGCGCCACTACCGGGCCTACTCGCAGCAGCGCTTTGCCGAACAGATTGGCGTGTCGGCCGCGCACCTGAGCCGGGTCGAGGCCGGCGGCAAGCGGTTGTCGCACGACGTGCTGCTGCGGGCCGCCAAGCTGCTGGGCCACGACGCCGACACCATGCTGCTGCGGGCCGGGGTGATTCCCGAGCACCTGATGGCGCGCATCGCTCAAGCGCCGGACCAGTTCCTCGATTGGGCGAACGGGACCGGTCAATAACCAAGTTCTGAACTGGAGGTTCCATGCACGTGTACTGGCTGCTGCTGCTGGCCGCGATTGTGTGCGAAGTGACCGCCACGACATCGATGAAGTTGTCCGAAGGCTTCACAAAGCCCATCCCGTCGGTCGCCGTCATGGTGGGCTACATCGCCTCGGCGGTGTTCATCACCTTCGCCATCAAGCGCATTGAGTTGTCGATCGCCTACGCCATCTGGGCGGGACTCGGTGTGTTCTTGACCACGCTCATTGGCGTGTATTTCTTTCGCGAAGGCCTCACGCCCATGAAGGCCGTATCCACACTGATGATCATTGCCGGGGTGGTGGGCTTGTATCTGTCGCAGCCGGCCACTGGCTAAGACGGTGTTGGGCGTCTGTTGGGGCGAGGTGCGCCCCGGTGTACACTGCATCGATGCGCCCCCGTGACTGGGCCGATTGCGAGGCTGATGATCATGCTCCACCCCTACCGTGTTCAGTGGCCTGTACTCGCCCTTGTCGCCGCATGCGGCACGAGTCCCGACTACGACGAGGACAAGGAGCGAATCGGCAGTGACTCGGGGGGCGCCGTCGACTTCGATGCCGACTGTGTGGCGCCCACCCTCGCCCAGACACCCCCGCTGGCCCAGCGCGTGGGCCCCCTCGACACCATGGTGCTGAATGCCGAAGGCTCGGTTGCGGTGACAGTGCTGAGCGGCGGCACCCTTTCAGGCACCGTGGTCGTGGACCCGGTGGAGGGCGAGGCGGTCTTCAGGGACCTGTCGACCGACGCGGCGGGCGTGTGGGAGCTGTCCTTTTCAGAGGTCGGCTGCGCGGAGGCCACGACCGTGTCGTTTGTGGTGGGCACAGCCGTTCACTACGAGCCGGTGTTCTTGGAGACCGGGCGCGTCGGCGTGGAGTACGCGGACGGCTTGCACGCCGATGTCGTCCAAGACCTTCCCGCCGGACTCCGCCTGAGCAGCGGCACCGTCTTTGGCATTCCAGACGCTGCGTCTGAAGGGATTGGTTCAGCGGCGAGGCTGGAAGGTTCGGTGGCCACGCGGCTTCGGGTTCACCTCCCCATCATCGACGGCCAAGAAGCGTTGCCCGCCACCGTCCCTGAAGACGATGGGGACTGGGCGGTCACCGAGGACGCCCGCGTCATCGACAGCATCACGACATCACGGGGCGAGCGCACCGACGTCGCGGTGTGGGTCACCCGACCCGAGGGGGCCGGCCCGTTTCCCCTGATCGCCTTCCACCACGCCGCTCACTACCCGGCCGACATCTACGACCACTACACGAGCCTGCATC
>DEBL01000148.1:14808-24272 GCA_002348535.1 Deltaproteobacteria bacterium UBA2957
CCACTACACGAGCCTGCATCGTCACTGGGCCTCCCATGGCTTCATTGTGGCCAGCGTGGACAGCAGCTCCAACGTGATTGGCGTGCCCCAGAGTTGGCAGAACATCTCGGACATGTCGACCTTTCAGCTCGCTGCCGCGGACATGATGCTCGCCGAGAGCGCAGACCCCGCCTCCGACCTCCATGGCGCCGTGGATCCGGACTTGGTCTTTGTCAGCGGGCACAGCCGGGGCGGCGGTGCGAGCCTCATCAGTCTGTGGGCGCGCCCCTCGCTGATGGGCGCCATTTGCTTTGAGCAGGTGAGCCCGCTGCAGACCCCGGAGCAAGACTGGGACGACCCCGCACAGAACGGCAACCGTCCCTTTCCCGAGCGCCCGGTGCTCATCTTCTCGGCCGCCAACGATCTCGACGAGGCGTGGCCGCTGGTGGATTCGGCCTTCGACCAGCTGACGGGCCCGTCCACCCTCGTGACCCTGCACGGCACCAATCACGAGTACACCTACGATGCGGACACGCCGGGTTCCTACACCAGTTCGTCTTCGATCGGCTTCGACGAGCGCCATGAACTCGACCAGCGGTGGTCCACGGCCTTCCTGCGACGCCACGCCTATGGTGAGGTCGGCTGGGATGCGCTGCTGCATGGCCCTGAGGGGCTCGAAAGCGGCCTGAGTGCACCCGGGGTGAGCACCCACTCACGGCTCCGCATCGACACCGAGGTCCTCGTCGACGACTTCGCGGGCGAGGCAGCGGAGAACCTGATGGGGGGCGAAAACACGTCGGTCGCCCTCGACACGGACACCAACGCACCCCCGTACACCGAAGGCCTCACGGCCGCTGGGCGCGGCGGCACCATCGCCGAGGTCATCGCCGAATGGACCACCGCCCGTCACCTTTCGTGGTCGGACCCGGCGGGCTCTGTGACCTTCGGTCTGGGCGAGCCGCTCGATCTGATGCATCAACAAAACCTAGTTGTTCGCATCGCGCGGGACTGTCCGCCGCCAACGGCGGAGTGCGACACCGGCTGGGTCGACTTCGACGTGGCGCTCACGGACGCAGCGGGTGCCCGCATCGCTGTCCCAGTCGCGACGGGGCTGGGCGCAAAGGGCATCGTCGGTCGCCACTGGAGCAACGCCATCCTGCCCCTCGACGCCTTCTCGGGCGTTGACCTGTCGGCGGTGTTGGCCGTGGAGCTCGACCTCGGCGCCCTCGGCATCGAAGCGGGTGACCTCTGGATCGACGATCTTCGCTTCGAGTAGCCGACGAACTTCTGGTCCACAGCGATTCAGCCACCCAAGGGCGCCACGTGGCTGCGATCGGCGCACAGTATGAACACTAGGAGCCCATCGAATCCTAGACAACGATATTCGTCCACCAGCAGCGTTTGGCAAAGCAGCACTCGTGTACGATACAGCCCAAGCACCGACGGTCTATGAAACCACTTTGCCCAGAATGTAGACCTGAAATGCCGTGCGGCGGCCACCATGTGTACGTCATCGAACTGGCCGATGAGGTGATTGAGCGCAACAAATTCTTAAAGGAAAACCCTCACTACGACAACGCGAAACGCATGGCTTGCTTTTACGTTGGGTCCACGAGACACACCGTCCGCTGCCGATACAACCAACACGTCCAGTTTGGCGACCCCGATATGGAAGGGTTTGATTGCGCATGCTTCTCCGAGCCTACATTCCGCTACTTTCGCGGCAGACATCCAAAAGGAAAAACGCGAGGAAACCGATTTGTTGGTCAGTACCACAAATACCTTCGCGGTCGGATGTTCAAACACGAAAACCCATTTGAAACCAAGGAAGCCGCCGAACAGCGCGAGGAGGCTCTCGCCCAAGAACTAAGAGCGAAAGGCTATGGAGTGTGGCAAAACTGAACCGCAATCCGCTGTGTGTGTTCAGTACACCGTACAGTTGACCAACAAGCAATCGTGCCAAGTACGGTCGGTTTTCAGGTAATCCACCAACTCCTTTTTCCGCTCAAAATTCATGTTGGCGACAAACTGCATGCCCACCCTAAAATCGTGACACAACGCCGTGGTCTCACAGGAATACCTCGAGTTGTTGTACTGCAGGAGCCACATCCCATCAGGCAGTTGGACCAACACATCGCCCGCTTGTTCGGTGGGCGCGCCCACCGACTGAATTACCACCAACGCCATCCATCCCATCACCATGGTTTCCACCCTCCATTCCGAACATTTCCCATCATGGACGCCCCCCAAGCGAGCCCTCGAACGACTCGGGCCGGCCAGTTTGGTCGCACAAGCGCCAAGCCGCGATTCATTGCACTTGATTAGACACCGATGGGCGCCCAGAACAGCACCACTGCGGACACAAACTGTCCGACTTTGAACCTGTGTACCGATTCGACTGTCACTATGCTGTGACGTAGCGCTGTTCTCAACCATTTCAGGATCAGTGATGGCGACCCACTTCAGTGGTGCCGCGAATTGAATCCTCATGTCACTGAATGGAGTCGGCTACTCGGCAACAAAGCCCTTCCACCGCCGCATGTAGGTCACAAACTCTTCGCCCAGCCCTTCCGCGCGCAGGTGCGCCGCACTGACCGGCAGGGCGACGGGCTCAAAGTCGGGATCGGCGATGACCCGGTTGGGAAAGTCGTGGTGCAGAGCACCGCGGAGGTCTTTGCGCTGGGCGTGTGGTGACTATACCGAATATCTACCGTGGCGCCCTCAAGCAGCGTAGCCCCGTCAACCATCCCGACAACGTTGCGATCAACGCCCCTGAGTCGTCATCCGATATGGCAAGCACCACGTTCATCTGACGCTAGTGAAATGTTCATCAATCTTCTTCGGAGCGCTTTTACGTCTACCGCCGCCCGATCTCTAATGAACCGCATCCCCCATCCTTACCTGCCAACAAAGCTAGTTGGTGGAACTCTTCAAAGGTTGGTGAGCGGCCTTTATTTTCGACGAAACGATGCTGCGAACTCAGAAACAACTCCATGGCGCGAGCGTTGGCACACTTGAAGCGCCCATGAACGGGATCAGTACCGTACAATGTTTCGTCAGTTGACGCCGGCGTGCGAGAGACAATCCTATTTTTCGTTCTCGGGCTCGATTGTTTTTTTATATATGCGGAGATGGAAAGGGTTTTTGTAGCCCTGACCGGGCCCAACACTCTCCTCACCTCACCAGATAGGCCTTCACAAACGGCCAACTTTTCGAGGTCTGCCGGCGCTAAGTCGCTAAGGAAACTCCGAGTCGAATGGACCATGACCCCTTCGCTTTCGATGTCCCCAAAATCTGCACCTTTGTCTTCTGCTAGCGCGTCGAAGGCTGCATCACAATTTTCAGCATTCTGAGCCACCAACCTCATGCTCCTGAATGCTTCCACAAGTTCCCCTTCGATGTGTGCCTTCACCTCATCTAAGTATGCTTTGGATCTGGCCTTCCGCTTACCACGGAACCAGTCCGCCAGTATACCTTCAGAACTGCAGTCGAACCGCGCGCCGCACGCGCGCCCCCACTCCGATAATGCAGTGCTGGAGTCGTCATTTGTAAACTTCATGGCCAGGATGTCTGCGACCTTGCCTCCTTCGCCCAGCGAATACAACATCATGCCGTCGGGATAGGGAACGACCGTGTAATCCAATCGGTAGTCGAGGTTGCAACTTTCGGGAATTGGTACGCGTTCAGCGCCCGGTTCCGCACTGAGCATCACCGACATCTCATCGTCCGAGGTTATATCATCACTGTGAGGCACGCCGACCGCGGCGCATGGAAGCGCCGCAAGAATGACCACTAAAATAATAGAGCGCATCGTTGGGTCCCCCTTCGCAGCAAACAATAGCATGGCAGGCATAGTGACTGCGACGATTGAGGCCGACCAGTCACTCCGAAACAAAGCCCTTCCATCGGCGCATGTAGATCACGAACTCCTCGCCCAGCCCTTCCGCCAGCAGGTGCGCCGGACTGACCGGCAGCGCCACGGACTCAAAGTCCGGGTCGGCGATGACCCGGTCGGGAAAATCGTGGTGCAGAATTCCGCCGCGACCAATGGCCACAAAGTCGATGCCCGCGTCCAACACCGCCTGAACCTCGCTGGCCGTGCCAATCTTGCCCGCCACCGTGAGCTGAACGGTTTTCTTGTCGAGTGCCGTCACATAGTCGAGCAGGCTCTGGTGGGCGTAGCGTTCGTTTGCAGGCTGCTTGAAGCTGTCCCAAAGGCTCAGGTCCAAAAAGTCGAGCAAGCCAGAATCGATGAAACCTTGCGACACCGCCATGCACTCGACCAGGTCGATACCAGCACTCTCGGGTGACAGCCTAAGCCCCAACAAAAACCCCGAACCGCACTGCTCGCGAATACCGTCGATGATTTCACGAATGAGTCGGGCCCGGTTTTCTACGCTTCCGCCATAGTCATCTTCGCGGCGGTTGGTCTCTGTGCTCAAGAACTGACACAGGATGTAGCCGTGTGCACCGTGCACCTCGACGCCGTCGTACCCCGCGCGCTGACACCGCACGGCCGCCGCGATGAAGTCGTCGCGAAGCCGGTGCACTTCGTCCAACGACAGGGCCCGGGCCCCGGTCTTGTCGTCGGCCGACGGGCACACCGGCGCGCCCTCAATCAGCTCATGGGGCGAACGCATGCCGGCGTGGTGCAGTTGCAACACCGCCAAGCTGCCGTGCGCCTGAATCGCCGCCGCCAGCCGCCGGTGCCCGTCCAGCAGATCATCGGAGTAAATGCCCAACTGGCCCGGGAAGCCTTTGCCCTTTTGCTGCACGTGGGCCGCACAGGTCATGGTGAGCCCAAAGTTGCCCTTGGCCCGCATCGTGAGCCAATGAAACTCGTCGTCGCTCAGCCGACCGTCTTCGTGGCTCTGCCGGTTCGTCATGGGCGCCAGCATGAAGCGGTTCTTCATGGTGGCACCGCAAGCGAAGGTCAACGGGTCGGCGGGGGCGGGGATGGGGTGCGATTGGGCCATGCGAAGACTCTCCAGAAGCTGTCTGTATCCTGCGCGATCCGTGCCGCCCTGAGGGTTGAAATGGCGACGGGAGTCGAACCAGAGAAGCATCACTCACCCATAATGGTCTGGCCGCAGCGATTTTGGTCTTCTAAGGACGGTTTGGCGCTCGTCGGCTCCACTGTTTTGTTTCGTGGTGGCTAGTGATGGCCAGGAGTGTTTGGCGGTTTGTTGGGCACGTTTTGGGCACAGTTTTTCGGCGGGAAAATTCCCGCTGCCTGTTCTCACCGCCCATCAATAGTACTGCTTGATGTACCCGTAGGCCTTCTCGAAGAGCACCTTGTCGCTGTGCAGCTTGTACTTGAACAGCGTCTTCCGGAGGGCCTTCCGGACTTCGCGCTCGCCTGCGGCGGTCTGTTGCCAACTTGGGAACCGCACCAACCGCACGATTTCATCAATGTCGCCCACCACCCGCTCCACCACAACCGGTGTCTCGTCGTTGCGGATGCTCTGGAACAACTCGGTGAGTGCGTTCTTGCCCTGCTCTTCATCTTCCATCACAGGCTCTGCAGCCTCGGCCGCTACTACATCACGAGCAATGTCCAACAGATCCTTCAGAAAGTCGAGGCTTTGCTGCTGGCCAGATTCATGCCGTTCTTTCAGTGTCTCGAGTCGTTCGGAGAGGGCCTTGAACACCGGGTTGCCCATCTTCTGACGCAGCCGAGCAGAGAGCTTGATTTCAATCTCTTTGACCTTCTTTTCAGGGTCCGGTGAGCCCATGATGGCCTCAAGCAAGTCGGCATCCACGACCAGTTCATCTAGGTCATCGTGGATGGCGTTCACATGCACATTCTCGTGGATAAGCTCGATGGTCTTGGCCCCGAGCGAATGCCAGATCAGCGCACCGTTTCCAGTCGATGGCTTCACCGACTCATAGACCTGGGAGAGCCACTTGTAGTCGGTCTTGTAGGACTCCAACATCGGGTCCGGTGACAAGGCCTCCCAAACCTTGGACAGGTAGCTGTAGTCCGCTGCAAAGGCATCGCGGGTGCTGTTGTTGGGCAGACAATCCTGAGCTGCAATCAAGCCCTCGTAGCCACCCACAGAGCGATCCACGCCCGCGAAGTACCCGATGCACTTCTGCATCGCCCCCGGCAACTTGTCCTTGATGGCGGCGATGTTGCCGATGACCTTTCGGAACCCGTCTTCGTCGAACTCCAACGCCTTGGCCACGTCATCGAACACACCCAGGTAATCCACGATGAGACCGTGGGTCTTCTTGCCGCCATAGGTCCGGTTGGTGCGCGTAATGGCCTGCAGCAGCGTGTGGTCCCGGGCCGGCTTGTCCAAGTACATGGCCTGAAGAATGGGCGCGTCGAAGCCGGTTAGCAGCTTGGCAGTCACCACCAGGATCTGCAGCGGGTCGTTCGGGTCGCGGAAGCAGTCGAGTAGCTTCTCTTCGGCGTCGCGGTCGCGCTTGAGCCGCCGGTAGCGGTCGTCGTCCTTTTCCTTGCCGGAAACCGAGATGACGATCTCGCTGGCCTCGGGCGGCAGGTGCTGGTCCAGGGCTTCCTTGTAGAGCAAACAGCACTCCTGGTCGAAGGTCACCACCATGGCCTTGAAGCCGTTGGGCTCGACCTTTTGCTGGTAGTGGCTCGCGATGTCTTCGCAGATGGCCGCGATGCGCTCGGGTGCCTTGACCAGCACCGCCATCTTCGACGCCTTCTTCGCCAGGTTGTCCCGGTCCAGGTCCGAGAGCCCACCGGCAAGCTCCGCATAGGCCTGGTCGATGGCCTCCTTGTCGATGTGCAGATCGATGAGCCGGGGCTCGAAGTGCAGCGGCAGGGTCGCCCCGTCGCGGATGGACTCCTCGAAGCCGTAGCGGCTCATGTAGCCGTGCTCGTCGTCCTCGGAGCCAAAGGCGTAAAAGGTGTTGCGGTCGCGCTTGTTGATGGGCGTACCGGTGAGCCCAAAGAGAAAGGCATTGGGCAGGGCCGCCCGCATCTTCATGCCGAGGTCGCCCTCCTGGGTGCGGTGGGCCTCGTCGACCATGGCGATGATGTTGTCGCGGCCGTTGAGCTCGCCGTCGGCCTCGCCGAACTTGAAGATGGTGGTAATGATGATCTTGCGCGTGTCCTGCTTGAGCAGCCGCTCCAACTCCTCGCGGGAGCTCGCCTTGACCAGGTTGGGGATGTCCGAGGCGTGGAAGGTGGCACTGATCTGGGCATCCAGATCGATGCGGTCCACCACGATGAGCACCGTGGGGTTCTTCAAGTCCGGATTGAGCCGCAGTTTCTGGGCCGCAAAGACCATGAGCAGCGACTTGCCCGAGCCCTGAAAGTGCCAGATGAGCCCCTTCTTGGGATGCCCCGCCACCACACGCTGCACAATGCAGTTGGCCGCCTCGTACTGCTGGTAGCGGCAGACAATCTTGAGCCGCCGCTTCTTCTTGTCGGTGGCAAAGAGCGTGAAGCTCGAGAGGATGTCGAGCACAGTCGTGGGTGCCAGCAATCCCGTGACCGCCCGCTGTAAGTCCGACAGCCCCGTTGGCGCCGCCGCATCGTCCACCCGCCACGGCCCCCACAAATCCACCGGCATGCGGATGGAGCCGTAGCGCAGCTCCTTGCCCTCGCTGGCCACGCTGAACACGTTGCAGGCGAAGAGCTCGGGCACGTACTTCTCGTAGTCGCCGTGGACCTGCAGAGCCCCGTCCACCCAGCTCACCGACGGACGAACCGGTGTTTTGGCCTCGATGACCACCAGCGGCAAGCCGTTGACCAGGAGCACCAGGTCGGCGCGGCGTTCTTCGGGGCCCGCGCGAAAGGTGTACTGCTGGGTGACCACAAAGTGGTTGTTCTCGGGGGTGTTGAAGTCCACCAGGCGCACGGTGGTGTGCTGGTGGTTCTTGCCAAAGGGCATCGAGCGGTCGCCGCGCAGCCAGGCGGTGAACTCTTCGTTGGCCTTGATGAGCCCGTCGCTGCGGACCGACAGCACGATGGCGCGGAGCTTGTAGAGCACCTCTTCGGCCCGTTCGGGCTTCTCGGCGATTTCCGGGTTGAGCCGGATGAGGGCTTCGCGCACGAAGGACTCGACAAAGACCTCTTGGGGCTGGCGTGGGACGTTGGTGTGGTCGAGGAAGTGCCAGCCGAGGCCGGAGATTTGGTTGTTGCGGCGAGCGAAGCCGGGACCGGAGGCGGTGTGGTGGGTGACGCCGCCGCAGAGGAGGTCGCGAAGGAAGGCTTCGACGGTGTTGGCTTCGTTGAAGGTCATGAGCCCACCAGCTGTTCTAAGACTTTGGTCTTCAATGCCTTTGTAGCTTCCAGGCGTTGTTGTGCTTGCTTCCCGCCGCCTTTGAGTTCTGCTAATACGGCGCAATGCTCTTCTTGTTCATTAAGCGCCGCCAACGGAATTTTGTATTCACGGATTGACGTCAAACTCAGGTTTGGCTTGTAGTCATCGACGCTCCTATTACAAAAGCGATGGTTTACGGAGGGCGTCATCAAATAAGAAACCAAGAAATCTGGGATCAACTTTTTGGGATCAACTCGCACAACTGCAACAGCTTGGTTCGTTGCCGTTGGCCCGAGTCCATGCGGTGCAACCGCGATTCGACCAATCGAGCCACCCACAATGTTGATGAGTACGTCACCACTCTGGATTGCACTGCGCGCGAGCTTTTCTCCGAAAGCAAGAGGAACGAACTTCTCAGGATGCATCGAAACGCGTTCGATTCTCACATTCTCGCTGGTGATGAACCGGAAACCCGCATCCTGATACTCGAACCCCTGCCAACGAGGTGACTGGCCTTTCGTCACGAGCAGTGCCGATTCCTTGATTTGGGTCCAGATTCCATCAAAACGGCCCTGATTGGCCTGAAAGTAGTGTTCGCGGTACGCCTTTAAAAGAACCTCACGTTTAGTCTCAAGTTTGACGCCAGCCTCCAGCCGCTGCTCGATGCTCAAGAGGAGGCGCACTAATTGTTGCTGTTTTTCTATAGGTGGCAGCGCGAACTCTTGCTTCGCCAACGTCTTCCAGTTGATCGTAGGGGACAGCGAACCAACCGAAATTCGCTGTGCGCGATCCATGAAGATGTCGGACTGCATGAAGAATGGCAAAAGCGCTGGCAACACTACATTCGGCTTGGGTCGCAGAACTAAACCATGCGCCGAGAATAAACCGTCGTGAGGCGCAACAGCAACGCGCCGGAGGTACGCATTACGGCGAGCAAATAGAATGTCGCCTTTACACATCTGAAACTTCGTGCCCTTTAATTCAGTCTGACTCCCCCATCGTCGAACGGTCAGGCTGCCCGAATCTAGGTGTTCCAGTCCGATGTAGGTTGCGGTGTCTTCGGGGTTAGGATTGACACGAATCGAGATCTTTTCAGCGAATTCTTCAAACCTCCACTTTTTCCAGCCCGGCTTTAATTCACCCATTGCCTGCCTCCTCGCTGACAAGTCCATCGAGTGTGTTTACCAAAGCGCCCATTTGTCGCCAGAACCCCTCCCTCTCCTGCTGCCATCCAGTCCA
>DEBL01000012.1 GCA_002348535.1 Deltaproteobacteria bacterium UBA2957
TCTCCGACAAATGGGAGTCCAGTCCTGTTCGCACCCAATCGGCCCGGTGCAAGACCCAGTACGAGGAGGGGAGCATCGCTGGGCCCGATCGGTGGAACAGGTGCGTTGTGCCAGTCAGGCTGTAGCGTGGCATGATGCCGTAGATGACGGACCAATCGCCGGCATGATCGGCAGTTGGCGAGAGACTTCACTGCAGCGCACCACCGCAGCTCGATCCCGCTCCCGCCGTGCAGCCAAGGCAGTGGGTCCCTGTAGCAATGGGATTTCCGGCCACGCTATCGAAGCTGTCGATGTCCCAGATTGTCCTCGGTGTACCAATGGACTTCAAGGTCAACATCTGGTTGAAGTCGCAATCATACAGGCTCCCGTCATAGCTGATGCTGATCAAGTCTTTGCACATCAGCGCCTCGACTGCCGATGGGTTGAAGTTGGTGCGGAGCAGTTCGATGTAGGTGCCAAACGCACCCGAACGGGAGAGGTCTGCCTTGAACCGTGCGATCGGCATGTTGGTAATGGTGTACAGGTGATTGAATTCGATTCCAAAGTCGCGGGACAGTTGTTCTTTGTAGGCTTGTTCCAGCGTGCGTTGGTCGGGTGGAAGAAACGCCCCGAGGGGGTTGTAAACGAGGTTGAGTATGAGCCCTGTACCGTTCCTCCCGTAGCCCAGGGCATTCAGTTGATGTAGCCCTTCAATGCTTTGCTCAAAGGTTCCTTTTCCACGCTGTTTGTCGACATTTTCGGACCCGTAACAGGGCAAGGAGGCCACAACTTCCACAGTGTTTTCTGCCAGAAAAGCCGCGGTGTCCTGCTGCGTCGCGAGACTCAACACGGTCAGATTGCAGCGGTCGATGACGTGGTGGCCAAGTTGACGTGCGGAAACCACCAATCGACGAAAGGCTGGATGAAGCTCGGGTGCCCCCCCAGTGATGTCCACGGTCCGGATGCTACGGCTCGCCCGTAGGACCGTGAGCAGTCGGTCCATCGTCCGTTCATCCATGGCTTCGGTCCGATGGGGTCCCGCACCCACATGGCAATGCCTGCACACCTGATTGCAGCGCTTTCCAAGGTTGAGCTGTAAGGTCTGGGGGGCTGGGCGGGCTAACGGGTGAATCGAGTGGGCCGCCAATGTTCGCTCAAACTCATTAGTTGTCGGATGGGCCATGGCAGAGGCTTCTTTTGGTGGGTCAGTGTGGTTCTGCATCGGGGTCTCGAACGACCACTCGGTGCAAAGTAACCGCCTCCCACTCGCAGGAAAAAGCCCTATCCACCAAATACAATGTTTCCGCCGAGCCCTCGCCCTGTCCGACACGCTCGGTTGGCACGCTCCAGCATGGCATTTAGGTCTTCGCCTTTGGCGTTGGATGCACAACCCACTCGTGCAGTGAGGCGAAAGCGTCCTTGGGAAGATTGGAAACACATCTTTTCGACGATGCAACGGATGCGTTCTCCCACCGCATGGGCGTCTTCCTCAACTGCAAGAGGAAGCAACGCAACAAATCGGTCGGCACCCTCTCTTGCCGCGACATCGTCCCACCGCAAAGCCCGCTCGATCGCCGTGTGCACCGCGGACAGGACAGCATCTCCGCAGTCGCGGCCGAGGGCTTCATTGACCTTGTGAAATCCGTCAATGTCGATGAACAACAGGCTGACTGGGTCGTTGTCTTCCACCCAGTCGAACGCCATACCAAGGCATCGCATATTCGCACCCCCGGTGATTTCATCGCGCAACGAAGCCTGCCGAAGACGACTGAGTTCTTGATCTTGAAATGCGATCTGATCGCGAAGCTTTTGTTCGACTGTGGTCGTTTCGGTGGCGGTTTCGGACCGAGACTGGACGATTCTAAAGTTGAGCGCACTCATGCTGTTCTCCGACGTACGTACAGGAATCGGATCAACCATTCAAAACCATGAGGGCGGCTGTTAAACCGGGGTCGTGATCGCGCCTCTCGTCGTATGCATCACCGTGTCAGGCGAGCGCGGCTTTGATGGCCTCATAGTCTGGCTCTGCTCCGAGGTGAGGCCCAAACCATTCATAGGTGATGGTTCCGTCCTCGCTCACGATGTACACGCAGCGGTTGGCGGCCACATAGCCATCCATTCCTGCAAAGTTATCGAACGCAATGTCATATGCTTCTACGGTCGCACGATTGTAGTCACTGAGGACGGGAAAGTTGAGTCCGTTGGCTTCGGTGAACACTCCGTTTGCATACGGTGAATCAACGCAGACGGCCAAAATGGTCGCTCCAAGTTCATTGAAGGCACTCATCGAGTCCCGCAGTGCGCACATCTCCGCGGTACACACACCCGTGAAGGCACCCGGGAAGAAGGCAAGAACGACCTTTTGCCCTCGAAATGACTCGAGGGATACCGGTGACCGGTCTGGATTCAACAGTGTGAAGTTCGGCGCAATCGTTCCGACAAGGCTCATGGCATCTCCAAGGGTTGGGTGTGTGAACCCCATAACGGCATGGGTAAAAGTCAGGCACCCATGGTGTGGAATCAACCCGCAAGTGCCGTCTTGCGCTGGCGAGCCAGTACAATCAAAGCAAGCAAAATGGGGGCAAAGAGAGTGCGCGTCGGCGCTGTGGAGCACCCTGTTTCGGTTGGGGATCGATTGTCGATAATCCGCAGCGTAGCGCCCCTGAGGATCCGCGCACCCGTATCAACAAAGACATCTCGTTCGCCGATCGGTGCCGCGCCGTCAACCTCAATGTCCACGTCGAATCCGGTTGCACGAGGGCGCACATCTTGCACAAATACGCCCGTGCCAAGATCGACAAAATCGATGCCTTCGGCATCGATCGACTCCCCGAGATCAACAAACAGTGTGAGGGAAGCACCTTGCCTCGCAGTTGGTGGCCGAATGGCGACGACCCGAGGCCGTTCTCCCGGTGAGAGAACAGTCAGGGGGCCAGCCAATGGAATGGACCCCCTGTCCGTTTCGAGGTCGAGGCTTATTTGTCCAGGCTCAGCGTCTGCGTCAATGGCGAGCAGTGCAATGGCCTCATTGGCGTGGATAATATCCATGGTGCTTTCGGATACACCGCGACTGGCAACCAAGCGGTCCTCTGCGGTCAGGTAGAGGTGTTCCCCGCGGACGGTCACGCGCACGAGGTCCCCAGGCCAAACCGCATTGGGTTGGGGGGGGTAGGCGATGGGGTAGGCGACGTTGATTTCGAGCGGCGCTGAGGTGTCGCCGAAGGCAGGACCGCGGTCTGTTGTGAATACGCCGCGTACGGCGATGGATTGCCATCCATCGGTGAGTGGAACCACCGCAGATGTACCGTCGGCGGTGGCCACTAGTGCGGAGTCTCGGGTCACTTCGTAAGCATCGGGTGCCTCGCTGCCTTGTGGCGGAGACCACGAAACAGCGAGCGTGCGGGCGGCAATGCGGCGGGTGTCGCCGATCGAGTCTGCTTGGAGGTTCTCCGGAGGGGGGAGTGCGACTCGAAACCTGTGCGTTCCGCTTGCGGGATACTGCGTGGTGTTGAAGCCATCGCTGGCCGTGACCCACCACATGATGTCGGTGCCGCTTTGTTGACCTTCGATATGCCCCTCGAAGCGCCGGTCATCGATCTGAGTGAGCGCTCGTGCTACGGCGGGAGATCCGTTTTCAGACCACCATAACGTGACATCGGTGACGTTCTGGTCGTCGATGACCTCTACGGCAACGGGAAAGTCCGTGTCCAGCGCGGTGGTGTCCGGAAGCAGGCTGCCACCAATAAAACGGGGTGGCACCGCATCGCCGTCGTGAAGTTCGATCGAATCGATAAACCAGCCCGGCAGACTCACCGCAAGGTCAGCCGAGAATACAAATCGCAGATCGGCGGGGGGGTCGACTCCGCTCAGGTCAAACCAAGCCGTTTCAAGCTCATCGCTAAAGCCGCTGAAACCTGCCGAACTTGGGTACCCATATACCGGTTCAAGACGCACCCATGCACCATCGGTCTGGGCTTCAACCCATCCCGCGTCGCCGAGTGAACTTCCTTCGATTGCGTACCAGTGACGCAGAGATATGGTCGGCCTCAACAGGTCAACGATGTCGATGCCGTTGAGTTGCAGGCTATCTGTTGCATCATTTCGATAGTGGGCGGATAGTTGGGTTGCCCACCCGTATCGACCCGAGGCTTCAGGTCGCTCGGTGAGTGGAAACTCGCCCCACTCCCATTGGAGCGCGGAGGTCACAGTGGCCCCGTCGAAACCCTCTTCAAAGTCCCATGTTGCGATGGGCAGCCCAAAGGCGCTTGCGAGCAACGAAACGAGTATCACGAGCCAACCACCGTGTAGCGAATCCGAATCACTGCGCCTTTGGGCGGTGAGGACTCGAACACGAGAGCGGGACCTCCCGCATCGACAAACCAACCGGAAAGCAACCTGTCGCCATCCATCCAGACGGCAAGACTGTTTTCGACGGGTACGCCCTCGAGGGCGTACCGGAGTTGGGGTTCTGAACTGGTCTCAGCGATGCGTTCGGCGATCGCAGCAAGGTCCGGGCTGCAGATGGGTTCAACATGCCCGCCACTGCTTTCTGCGATGGCGATGTACCTGTCTGCAGGCAAGGCGACACCGCTCTGACCGACGCATCCAGTGGGAATCGGCCCCACGATGGCAGACAGGACGGCTGGAAGGTTCGTTCGTTCGACTTCTGACATCAACGTTTCGTTGAAGGATTCGACGGGGGTGCCGTTCGTGCGTCGATCGCTCCCATCGTCTTCGTCCGATATCGCGACGACGTGCAGGGCCGCATTTTCTCGTCGGAAACCACGGTTTTCGACCTGGAGGCGGCCCGGAGCCAGCGCAGCCATCGCTGCGGATAG
>DEBL01000348.1 GCA_002348535.1 Deltaproteobacteria bacterium UBA2957
CGGCTCAACGGGACCGACCGGGCCCACGGGTGCACGGGGCGCCACCGGAGCCACCGGACCGGCTGGGCCTACGGGTGCACGGGGCGCCACCGGAGCCACCGGACCTGCTGGAGCCAGAGGCCCGACGGGTCCTAGTGGAGCCAGAGGCCCCACTGGGCCAGCTGGCCCCAGCGTGACCAATCTGTTGGCTGGCTATTGCCACGAAACGGAAGACCACAACTGCGAGTACGCGTGGGCATCGCCCGGATATTGCGACGGTGGACGTTGTGCGTGCCTGTCCGGTTGGACGCGGATCGAGACCGCGCACGAACACTTCTCCTGCATGAAGGATTAGTGGATACTGTTGTCGCAGTACGGGGGATCCATCACGGTGCGCTACAGAGCCCAGAAAATGTTGAATTCCAATCGGCCATCTCCGCTTCAATTTTTGGATGCCGCCAAAGCGTATGGTTCACCAGCCGCGGGGCCTGCTGAACCCGGTTGAGGAGTGGAACGAATTGCGCGGTATGTACGGCCCGCCGAATTCCACTGCACGCTCGAATCGATGCGTGGTCCAAGTCAGTCCGCCCGGAACGAAAAACCATCCGTCTGCTCGCCATCCACATTGGTGCGCGTCACCCACACCGTTCCCTCGTCGACGACAATCTCTGTGCATCCGTACGTTCGTTCAGCCATCACGCGCAGTTCGGATTCCCCCGGTCGGGCCGCCTCCACTTCGTCGCGCTTTTCGTCCAGATCGTAGGTGAGTGCCCCGCCGCCGCCATCGGTCACGTATTGGATGCCATCCACCACAAATCGCTCGTAGCCGTGCACATGCCCGCACAGCACAAGCTTTACGCCGTGACGGATGGCGAGCGCGTGCACGGACTCGCGCAGGGTGGTGTCGGAACGCCAGTGCTTGGACAGCGAGTAGGTCGGTCGGTGAAAGGCCACGATGGGAATCAGCCCACTCGACACCGCGGCGGCCAGTTCGGCGTCCGCCCATGCCACTTGCTCGCTGCCGACGTCGGCCAGATCGCCGGACTCGGAGTCGAGCATCAAAATGTGCACCGGCCCATAGGTGACGGCATGCCAGCGGGCGTCGGTGTCGCCCTGACCGGAGAACAATCGATCGTAGAGCTCGGTGGCTTCTTCGGGGGCATCGAACTCGTGATTGCCAATGCACGCGTGAAAGGGTGCGGACCGCATGAGCGGCTGCATGAACCCAAAGAACGAGTTCCATGTGTCGGCCGGATTGCTTTGGTACTGCATGTCGCCGCCGTGCAAGACGAGGTCCGGTACCATGGCGGTCGCCAGTTCCGCGACCGTTTCGCTGGTGGGGTACATGGTGTCCGCCACCCACGCAAGGGTGACGGAGTGCGACGGCAATGGGTTCGGGTGTGCAGAGCCCGACACCGGGGTGGTGGTGCGGATCTCCCACTCCAGTGTGGCACCGGGGGCGATGCCCTCGATGATGACATCGTGGACGGTGTACGCACCGGGGAGGTCCTCGATGGTTGGCGCCTGCGCCCATCCCCACGCCCACGTCACGGTGGCTGTGGTCGACTCGGTGACGAGGTCGGCACGAAAGCCGTCGGTGTGCACCACCACCGGTACGGGCACGTCTTCGAGGGTTTCGAACCGCAGCCGCACTGTCCCCGGTGCGAGGATGGTCAGCCATGGACCTTTGGTCACCGTGGCGTCCACAGGGTCGGGAAGGGGATCGGAATCCGATGGGCTGATGCCGCCTGCTGGGCCGTTTTTGCCGCAGCCAATCAGGCCGGTGGACAGGACTGCGGCGCTGGCAGAGAGGCGAAGGAAGGCGCGACGGTTCATGAGCCGCCTTCGGATGCGTGGGCATCGCGAGTCCGCTCACAGCGTGCTGCAGCGGGGCGCAATGGGGCCTTGGGATCGACGGTGGGCGTTGGTCTGCGCATGAATACTCGAGGTATCGCACGTACGGGGCCCCGACGAATTCGATGCGTGCGAGGGGCGAGAACCGTGTGGTCGTATTTGCACCCAATCGGGAACAACAATGGCGTGTGGGGTGGTGCGGGGTGTGAACTGTGCAGGTGCGTGCATGGCCGTCACCGCCGCCTGAACAATCGCTAGCCTTCGCCACCCTTGGCGGCTTCAGCCTCAGCGGCGAGTTCAGCGGCAAACTCGGCTTCGAACTCGGCGTCGATCCGAGCTTGATTTGCCTCCGCCTCTTTCTGGGCGGCCTCTGCAGCGGCGAGTTCCTGAGCGGCCTTCTTTGCCGCCTTCGCTTCCTCGCGGGCCTGCCGCTTATACATCTTCTTGAGTTCGCGCTCTCTTCGCTTGTGGTCTTTGCTGGGTGTTGAGGCCATGAATCTCTCCGCTGGAGGGGTACCATTGATTGTACACGAGGTGCCTTAACTCGAACGTCTTCGGTTCCAGCCCGATTGAGAATGCGACCAAACTTGACAGGCGCCGGCCTTAGCGAGACCATCAGGCATGAACCTCGCCCTCTCCGTCGTCGAATGCCTCGCTTTTGGCCTCTACTCCCTCATCTTTCTGTGGTTTGGGGTCCGAAACGCGGCACGGCCCAACCCCGCGGCGTTCGCCCGGCTCATGAAGGCGGGGCCGGTCTTGGGGTTGTCGCTCGGCACAGGCATCTTTGTGCTTCTCCTAATCATTTGGCTCAGCAACGGTCGCTTTGATGTGGCCGACCATCCGCCGTGGGCTCAGCTGACCTTTGCGGTTCTGTTCGCGCTCTGGGTCTCGAATTTGATCTTCGAGATTTGGACACTCGAACCGCTGCGAAAGGCGGGTTCCGCCATCGAACAGGCTGATGCAGCCATCGCCCGCGCACGGCGTCATCTGCTGGTTCACTGCGTGTTCGTGGCCGGATTGTGGGTGCCGTGGCTGACCACTTTAGTTTGACACGGCACGGACTTCCGTCTGGAATGTCTGCCCGTAGAATGCAATCATTGACGACAATAGTGCGCAGT
>DEBL01000135.1:0-16981 GCA_002348535.1 Deltaproteobacteria bacterium UBA2957
ACTTCTGAAGCCTGAATGCCTGCAGACCCTCGGTAAGCACCGCTTCCCGCGACCGCCATCAACACACTGCGGAGCAATCTCAATCGCAACTTGTCGTCTGCGAATCGTGCAATCTCATCGGAAAGCTTCATCCGCGCCCCCTCACCCTTCGAGCGCCGCGAGTTCCCCCTCAAGACGAATCACATCCGCTTCGGCTTCGGCAATTTCCTTTTCAAGCCGCGCAACTTCTTTGTCTTGGGCTTTTTGATCGTTCTGGAGTGCCTGTTTCTCAGCCTCAAGGTCCTTTGACTCCGACTCAAGTTGTTCGAGTTCCTTGGTGGCCTCCGCGATTTGTGCATCAATGGCGGCCAGTTCTTCGTCTCCTCCATCGTCGCTGGACTCCAGCTTTTCCAACTCAGCTTGAAGCTTGTCATGCTCCTCTTGTCGCTTGGCAACTTCCGCTTCCGCATCGGCTACAGCTTGTTCAGCCGCGGCCATTTCAGCCTGCTCAGAGGCCAATGCGGCTTCGGCTGCCTCCTTTGCAGCGATGGCATCCGCTGTTGCCTTGGTCGCATCCTTGGCCGCCGCGATGGCCTTCACAAGTTTCGCTTCCTGCTTGGCCAGCTTGGCCTTCAGGGCTTTTCGTTCCGCTTCAAGTGCTGCTAAGTCACGATCGGGCATTCGGCCTCCTCAGCCGACCGCTAGCGTACCAGAGGTCGGCGTTGCTTGCGCTCAAGTCGCCACCGGTCCTCGGGCGAGTTGGTCCGCAAAAATGGTTCGAATCTGTTCAACATGGTCGTCGAGGCCTTCGAGACTCCAGCCAGACGTGTCGACCGCGTCCAACACCTCGATGTTCACGGGCCCCGGATTGAACCGCAGCGGTCCCCTCGGCCAGACTTGAGCCGCGTTGTGGACAACAACAGGCACGATGGGAAGTTTGGTCGCAAGCGCCGCGTGAACAAATCCCTTCTTAAATGGCTGCAAGCGTCCGTCTCGACTGCGCGTTCCCTCGGGCCACAACCACAAGCTGAGACCGTTGCTCACAATGAACGACGCCACGTCGTTCATGGTCGCCACCGCCCGTTCGCGATTCGACCTGTCGATCATGGGATGACCCGAGAGCAAGTAGAGCTGACCGACGCCGGGAACGTAGCGAATCTCTTTTTTGGCGAGCCCGCACCCCCCCATTGGGCACACCCACATCCCGATCCACATGTCGAGGGTCGAGGTATGGTTCGACACCAAGATGGCTGGTTTCTGGGTGTCAACCTTGGACCGATTGTGAAAGACCACCTTGGCCCCCGATGCAACCACCATGGTCTTCCCCACAACACTTCCATAAATGTTGCAGGCCTTGATGCGAATCACACGCCAAGGCAGCAGCGGGATCATCAGCAGGATGAATAGAATCGAGACCAAGAACATAAACAGACCGGCCACAAATATGCGCACCACTGATTCAGTCTTCGACATCCTGTCCTCGCGTTCACCCGGAATCTATTCACTTGCGGCCACCCGACCACCGAGTCTTGAGGGAAACTCTACTTGCCGAGTTGCGTCACTGCTCTGAAGTGTGAGCCACCATGGTCTCTCGCAATCGCAGCAGCTCGTTCCTCAGCCCGTCTCGTGCATCAACGAGCGTTGGTCGAAGCCGTTCTTTCCGAACCCTCGCGTCGCGCTCACGGATGAACTTGACGGACAAGACCACGGCCGAAACCACACCGAGTGCGATGCAAAACATCATAAACAATGACATTCGCTCCTCGATGTACGCGCTCGAATCCGGAGCCTCGGAATTGTACCTCAAGGCCCACAAGAAACCTCCAGAGTAGACCAGCGGCATCCACAGCCACCAGCCATCTGGAAGCGGAAAGAACAATTGGTCGCCCACAAAGGTCTGCGCAATCTCTTCATCAATGTCATGCAGTTGCTGGGCGAGTGCATACAATTGCTCAGCAACTGCCCCTGTCGAGCGCCGAACACCTGCGCGCGCCAACCCCTGAAGCCACTGAATCCCCAAGCTCCCGCGATTCAAGTGACTCAAATTTCGCCGATCGATGGTCATGACGGTGGATTGATACTACCACTCTTGAGCCCGCCGTTCGTAGGAGTCCTCATGCCCGGCATTGATCCGTCCGTCCCATTCACCGTGCTCAACATCGCCATCCTAACCGTCTCCGACACCCGAACGGCAGCGTCGGACAAAAGCGGAGACACACTCAGCCAGCGTGCAACAGAAGCCGGCCATGCGGTGGTCGAGCGCCGCATTGTGACCGACGACATCGATGCGATTACAGCTTGCCTGAAGGACTGGGTCGCACGAACTGATATCGACGTCATTCTGACGACCGGAGGCACCGGCGTTACGGGTCGCGATGTGACGCCCGAGGCGGTTCATGCCGTGGGTGACAAGGTGATTCCCGGCTTCGGTGAACTGTTCCGGTGGTTGTCGTACTCCATCATTGGCACCTCCACCATTCAGTCGCGGGCGACCGCCGTGGTGGCAGGAAGCACCTATATTTTCGCCTGTCCCGGCTCTCCCGGTGCATGCAAAGACGCCTGGGACGGCATCCTCCGCGACCAACTCGACATCCGGCATCGCCCCTGTAACTTTGCCGAATTGATTCCCCGCTTGAGGGAGTGACGACACGGCTAAATCCATCGCTCTATTGCCCGACTGCGGATCGGGCGATAGGGCTCGCGCCTCGACATTGGAGTTCATGATGCACACTGCTACCATCGCCCTCATGCTTGGCCTCACTGCGTGTGGCGGAGACGGATCTGCACCCGTCCAGAAAGCCGAAGCCGCACCCAAGACAACCACCCCCGCCGCTACGGGCGAATACCAAGCCAAGCAGGACCCGCTGGTCGGTGACCCAACCCAAGCACTCCTGCTGAGCCAGGCGTGGTTCATGAAAGACGCAAACGGCAAGTCAAAGCCCGGCCCCGCACGACTTGAAATCTGGCGCAAAGGCCCAGCAGGCTGGAACTTCACGCGCCTTGAAGACCCCGATTCCAACGTATTTCACAAATCGGTCCTGTCCGATGATGGTTCGATTCTCACCATCGGTGCCATGGGCGCCCACCTCAAGCGTTGGACATTCGCCGACGGCAAATGGAGCCAAGACAAACTGTGGAGCCAGAGTTGGGGCGGAAAGTTTGACCGTCTTCGCGACATCGAGATTGGTGACGTCGACGGCGACGGTGCCGATGAGTACGTAATTGCGACGCATGACTTTGGCGTCGTTGCCGTGTTCAACCCCGGAGTCGATGGCGGTGAGCCCGAGATTATCGAGATGGACAAGAAGGCCGACACCTTTGTTCATGAGATCGAGATTGGCGATATCGACGGCGATGGCAAACTCGAGTTCTTCGCCACACCCTCCGACCGCAACAAGGCGAACGTCAGCCAACACGGTGAAGTAGTCATGTACAAGTGGGACGGCTCTTCCTACGCCCGATCGATCGTCGACCCGGGCAAGGGCACCCACGCCAAGGAGATCCTCGCTGCCGACATCGACGGCGACGGCAAGTCTGAAATCTTCAGCGTTCAAGAAGCGGTCCTTGAGAACAAGAAGATGGTGAAGCCCGTCACCATTCGTCAGTACACGCGCAATGCCGAGGGCTCGTTTAGCTTCGAAGAGATCGCCCAAATCGAAGACACAATGACCCGCTTCATCATCGCCGAAGACTTTGATGGCGATGGCAAGCGCGAAATCATCGCCGCATCGAAGAAAACAGGCTTGTACCGGGTCAACCCCGGTGCTTCGGGGTGGACAGTGACCCAGTTTGATGCCAACTCCTCGAGTTTCGAGCACGCCATTGTTGCGGCCGACCTCGACGGGGACAAGCAGACTGAACTCTACGTAGCGGCGGACAACCAGCAAGAACTGAAGCGCTACGACTGGAATGCCGAGACCAAGACATTCGACAAGTCATTGATCGGCAAACTTCAGCCCAGCGTGTTCACGTGGAACATCGAAGCGGGCGCACTGTAAGCCCGCATCGCAAAGGTCAACACCAAGGCCACCCCTCGGGGTGGCCTTCTGCGTTCTCAGTCTGCCGACTTCAGGGAATCCACTTGAGGGGCTTGGGCAGAAACCGCACCGCACCCTCCACTTGGTAGTGCCCTGTACCGCCATAGATGCTCTCGGTCGGGGTTCCCTTGTGAAAGACCACCTGACCGATGGGTGTACCCACAGCAAGCGGCACCACCGATCGCCCGACCAATCGAACCTCGAGGGCCCACTTGCTGCAGTAGCCGACGTCTCCCAGTCCGGCGCAGAGGGCAACGGTTAGCCCTTGGCGGCCAAAGGTGCTCTTGGCCTTCATCTCGGGAATGAGTGAGTCTTGGTCGGCCGCCAAGGCCCGCGTTCCAATCGCTTCGTAGGTGGTCGCGAGGTAAAACTCACCGGGGTTGAGGCAAAACACGAGTGCATCATCGGGAATCACCCCTTCGCCCCAGCTCGGTGCCGGTAGCAAGCCGTCGATTCCCCCGGCGCGAATTTGAGCGGCGGGAACCGGTTCAACGGCTTCCCACAAATCGTCGTTTGGATTGTATAAATCCCGAATTCCATAGGTGCTCTTCATTCGATACAAATGCGATCCGAACCGAACGTCTACGGAGTTGGGGTTCACCAGCCGGATATCGAACGGATCAATCACAATGTCGCCGCGCTCATACGCGTCGAGAATGGCCTCGCGGCACAGAATCATGGGCACCTCCGAGGATGCCCTAACGAGTGCGCTTCATCCCTGCAGCCGGCGCGCGACATCGAGCGCGGCATAGGTCAAAATACCGTCGGCCCCCGCACGCTTAAACGCAAGAAGGCTCTCCATCACTACAGCGTCTGCATCGAGCCATCCATTCGCACCCGCTGCATGCAGCATCGCGTACTCTCCCGATACTTGGTAGGCGAAGGTCGGCACGCCGAATGTGTCTTTGACCCGGCGCACCACATCCAAGTACGGCATGCCGGGCTTCACCATCACCATGTCCGCCCCCTCTTGCAGGTCAAGGGCCACCTCGCGAAGGGCTTCATCGGTGTTTGCGGGGTGTTGCTGATAGGTTCGCTTGTCGCCACCGCCGAGGGCCGACTTCGAGCCCACTGCATCCCGAAACGGGCCATAGAACGCGCTCGCATACTTGGCAGAATAAGCCAGAATCTGAACGCGCTGGTGACCGGCGGCATCCAACGCGTCGCGAATGGCCCCCACCCGACCGTCCATCATGTCGCTGGGCGCAATCACATCGCAGCCGGCGTTGGCTTGATTGACGGCCTGCTTGCAGAGCACCGTCAGCGTCTCGTCGTTCACCACCTCGCCGTCCACGAGTAAACCGTCTTGTCCATGAGAGGTGAAGGGGTCAAGCGCCACATCACAGATGACGCCGATGTTTTGGGTGGCGGCCTTGACGGCGCGCACGGCCCGGCACACAAGGTTGTCCGGATTGAAGCTCTCTTCACCGCCCGGGGTCTTTTTATCGCTTGGCGTCACCGGAAAGACCGCGATGGCCGGAATGCCAAGGGCTTCCGCATCCTTGGCGGCGGCAACGAGAGACTCCATCGAGTAGCGGCACACTCCGGGCATCGACGCGATGGGGGTGTCGGGGCCGTCGCCTTCTTGAACAAAGGCCGGCCAGATGAGGTCATCGACCGTCAACGAATGCTCTCGCACAAGGCGCCGAGACCAGTCCGTCGCCCGGTTGCGACGAAGGCGTGTGCGAGGGAAACTTGGCTGATGGGTCGAATCCGACATGATGCTCTCCGACCCTGAGCCTAACACTCATCGTCAAGCCATGACCCACCAAGGTCGAGCGGCAACTTGATCCCGATGCCTCGCAACCGGTACAACCGATCACACATGAAGCACGGTTTGCACATTGGTCCATTTGTCGTCACGGGTTCCCTCGGAGAAGGGGGCATGGCCACCGTGTTGTTGGCGGAGCACGAGCGCGACCAAACGCGGGTTGCTCTGAAGATCATGCGGTCTGAAATCGTGAGTGACCCTTCGTTCATCGAAGCCTTTGGCCACGAGGTCCGCGCCGCCGCGAGCCTCGACCACGAACGAATCACGGCTGTATTCGATCACGGGGTGATCACCAAAGAAGAAGCGGGCAGTGACACTCCATTGGCCGGAATGCCCTGGTTGGCCATGGAGCTTGTCGAGGGCGGCACCTTGGCCGATCTCGCCGGACGACTCGCTTGGCCGCAGCTTCAGACCATCACCATGGACGTTCTCGATGCCCTTGCCCACGCCCATGCGCGCGGCATGGTTCACCGCGACATCAAGCCGGGGAATGTGTTGATCGACGCTCGCACGGGCCGGGTCAAGTTGACCGACTTTGGCCTCGTGCATTCCGTGGATACCGACGAGGGGCTGGACGCCGGGCTCGGGGAAATGATTTCGGGAACCCCCGCCTACATGGCCCCCGAGCAAATCCGGTGCGCATGGCGAGACTACGGTCCGTCCACTGACTTGTATGCTGTGGGCGCCATGGTGTGGACCTTGGCCACCGGGCATCCACCCCATCTCGGAAGCGTTCACGACATTCTCGACCAACACCTTGCCGGTGAGCTTCCCGAGTTTGACCCCGTGTTCGCCACCCCGCTGGCTTTGCTTGACTGGATCGAAGTCATGATGGACGTGGCACCCCATCGCCGGTTTCAGCGCGCGGCGGATGCGGCATGGGCCTTGAGTCGAATCGGAAAGGCCGGCACAGCCATGACCGAGCCCCGTCCGCAGCGCGGGTCATCACCCGATGATCAGACCTACAACTTTTCGGGCAACTTGAGCCTTCAGACCCTCATGCTGGACGGAGACAGCACCATGGCCTTGCCGGACAAGACCATGGCGGTTTCTGACGACACGATGGCCTTCTCGATGAACCACCCGAGTCTCGAAGAGCCGGAGCCAACCGACCTTGAGGCCGTTCATCCCACACCACCTCTCCCGTCGGACTGGGGGCGAGTTCGTCGGGAACGCCCGCTGCTCCACGGTGCTGGATTGGCCCTCTTTGGGCTTCGGGCCTCGGGCATATTTGGCCGATACGAAGAGCGGGACCTGCTGTGGTCCGCACTGAACCATGTCAAAGCGACGGGGCAGACTCAGCTTGTCTTGATCGACGGTGCGTCCGGTTCGGGAAAGAGCACGCTGGCCAAGTGGCTCTGCACCCGCGCAGATGAGGTGGGTGGCGCGCGTTCCCTGTCGGTGCACGACACGAAAGACGGAGCCGAATCGGAAGGCCTGAGCGCCATGCTCAAACGGGCCCTTCGACTCGGCGGCACGGGACGGTCGGACGCGGTGGAACGAGTGCGACGGCTGCTGACCCAAGCGAGTCACCGGCCAATCGACGATGCGGTCGGACTCGCACACATTGCCGAGCCCTCCGCAGAAGTTCCGGAAGGCTCCGGACTCGATGTGCACTTCAACAGCCTTCACGAAAAACATGCATTGGTGCTTCGGTACCTTGGGACCCTCGCCAAACAACGGCCGCTCATTCTCTGGATGGACGAATTCCAGTACTCCTCTGAGTCCCAAGCACTCATCGACGCGCTGCTGAACTCGACGGTCGATGTCCCCATCTTGGTGGTGGGAACCGTCCAAGCCGAAACCATCGTCAGCGGCTCACCCTTGGCCGAAACCCTCGCCGAATTAAATCACCATCCCCGGGTGCAATCCATCTCGCTCAACCCCCTCGATCGAGACGGCCAGATTGCCCTTGTGCGAGACCTGTTGGGCCTTGAGCTGTCCCTTGCGACCAAGCTGGCCGCGAAGGCGGGTGGAAATCCGCAGTTTGCTGTGCAGTTGGTGTCCGACTGGGTGGCGCAGGGCATGCTTGTCGCAGGACCGGACGGGTATGTGTTGGCGAACAATGCCGAGGTTCGGATTCCAGCCGATATGCTCGCGGTTTGGCTTCAGCGGCTTGATGCCGTCGGGAACAACCATCCGCCCGAGGCCATGCACGCCATCGAAATGGCCGCGCTGCTCGGGGACACCGTGAACCGAGAAGAGTGGAATGAAGCCCTCAACAACGCAGGTCTTCCGGTTCCCACCGGCATGCTCTCCGAACTGTTGCGCTTGCGACTGATCGAACGCGAGCACCAGTTTGCCGACTGGTCGTTCGTTCACGGCATGTTTCGCGCCGCGGTTCTGCACCATGCCGAGCAGCACCAACGAACGATTGCTTGGTCCTCTGTCTGTGCCGATGTCGTTCGGACCAACATTGCCCGCAAGGCCCGCCTGCTCGTGGCTGCGAATCGAAATGTCGATGCCCTTCACCCTCTGTGGGAAGGCGTTCAGGATGTGCTCGAGTCTGGCGATTGGGGACGGGCCAAAGAACTGGGCGACCTGCGGACAAGCATCTTGGCGGGCGTCGCCGTCGACCCCGACGGCCCCCACGCCCTCGATACCGCGCTGACGGAACTCTACCTCCGACGCGGCAATGAAGCCCCCAAGCAACAGATGGCCGACATCCCGGACCTGATTGAGTGGGCCCGTAAACTGGAGCGGATTGAGACCGTGGTCAAGCTGACCGAGAAACTGGGTTCACTTCTGGTTTCGCTGGGCCAGCGGGACGATGGTCGGGCTTACATCCTCAGCTCGCTGGACATGGCTCGAGAGCATCGACTCAAGCATTTGTCCCGTATCTTGAGCCGTCTGTGCTTTATCTGCATCCGCTCCGGCGAACTGAAGCAAGCCGGCGACTACGCGCGCGAAGCGGGCTTATCGTCCGAGTCTCGCGGCGACATGCTGGGCGTGGCCAACGCCTACAACATGATGGCGCGGGTCCAATGGCAGGCCCAAGACTTGGACAACGCCAGCTTCTACCTCAACGAAGCCGCCATTCGCTTTGAGCGACTGGGCAGCATGTACGGTCTGGCCCAGGTCTGGAACACCCGTGGCGAGCTGGCCCGAGCCCGCGGCGATCTGAACGCAGCGGAAGTGGCTTACAGAGAGGCAGCGGCACGATACGACGGCTGCGGAAACCAGACGGGCTCAATGTTCAGCAAGATGAACCTCGGATCCACCTACGTCACCGGATCCAAGTTTGCAGAGGCGCGCGCGATTCTGGATTCTCTGGAGCAAACCCTCGAAGGCAGCGGACGAATCAACATCTTGCTGGTGACCCAGTTGATTCGGATCAACTGCTTCATTCACGACAACGATTGGGATCGCGTTGAACGGGACCTCAACCGACTGGCGCCCCTGCTTGACGAGCAGAAACTGTACGACACCGACATCGCGAGTTCGGCACGGCTCTCCGGTCTCGCATGCGACGCCAAGGGCCGGCCCGATCTGGGCCGCAGCGCGTGGGCGATTGTGCACAGTCAGCTGACAGCACTCGGTCGCACGGAGGAGGCCGCTGAAGCGGCGTCGAAGCTAACCGGCTCCGGCCATCTCAATGAGGATGCTGCTCACAACGAAAGTCCCCGCACCGGTGGCGACCAGCCGTCCTGACGCCGACCGCACTTCCATGGTGGTTGAACACATGCGCTTTCCGGCCCGAACCACGCGGGCCGTTGCCTTCAGGTCTTCTTGATTGGCGGGTTCGTGCAGACGAACTGTCATCTCAGAGGTGCTCACCCAGTGGTCGTAGCGGGTGGCCGCGGTGAACCAGCCGGCATTGTCGATCAGTGTCGCAATCGCACCGCCATGGGTGTCCTTCATCGCGTGACACAGGTCGGTGTTGTAGGGCATGTCGAACACGGCATTGCCCTCGTCGTCGTAGTCCAACTCCATCCCGAAGGTGGCTTTCATGGGTGCGAGGGCAAAGAAAGCCTGCAGTTGTTTCGCGCGGAGTGCCACTGTGGAGGTGCTCATGGCGGCAGTGTACCGGTTTCGGATCACTTCCGGTGGATCTTCGCCGCCGTCGCGGATAGCCGGTCATCCACAGGGGAGGTCTTCATGTCTGACATTCGCACCACCATCGACGAACTCATCAACGCCAACTCGGTTGTGCTGTTCATGAAGGGCAACAAGCAGATGCCTCAATGCGGGTTCTCTGCCCGCGCCATCGAGGCCCTTATGTCGACTGGGGTGGACTTTGAGACGGTCGACGTGTTGTCGAATCCGGCCATTCGCCAAGGCATCAAGGACTACTCAAACTGGCCCACGATTCCCCAGCTCTACATCAACCAAGAGTTCATCGGCGGCTCCGACATTCTGACCCAGATGCATGCATCGGGCGAGTTGCACGAGGCGCTTGGCATCACGTTCGAGCCCCCCAAGCCGCCCGCCATCACGATGACGGATGCGTTTGTGAAGGCCATCACCATTGCCATGGAGAACGCGCAAGGCGGCGGCCTGCCCCGCCTTCAGATCTCGCCCCGATTTGAGTACGGCTTTGGCATGTCGGCCGAGAGTTCGGGAGACTTCAAGGTGGAATCGAACGGCCTGACCATCTTGGTTGACCCCTCCACGGCTGGCCGTGCCGAAGGCATGACGCTGGACTTTAGCGACGGCCCCCAAGGCGGCATCGTGATCGACAACCCAAACGAGCCGCTGAGCGTACATCGACTCGACGCGACGACCTACAAGGCCATGCGGGATCAGGACATGCCGCATCGGTTGTTTGATGTACGCACAGCCGAGGAATGGAACAAAGCCAAGATCGAGGGCGCTGAACTGCTCGACGATGCCGCTTTTCGCGCCCTAGAGGATCTCCCCAAGGACACCGTCATGGTCTTCATGTGTCATCACGGGATTCGGAGCATGCAGGCGGCCAACCAGCTCGTACAGAAAGGCTACCGGAACGTCTACAACCTCGAAGGCGGGATCGATGCGTGGTCGGTTTACGCCGACCCAACGGTGCCGCGCTACTAAATTGGCTTGAACCGAGGCATCGGTTGCCGCTACCGTAGCGGAGATGCGGGAAGGCGATACCGTCGGTGCGTTTACGTTGGGACCCCTGCTCGGCAAGGGTGGGATGGCGTCGGTGCGCGTGGGCACCTACGGTCCCGACGGCACCCGAGTGGCCATCAAGGTCTTGCGTCCTGAAATCGCACGACAGCCTGATTTTGTGACCGCCTTTGGCCACGAAGTGAGGGCAACCGCTGGACTGAACCACAGTCGAATCACCGCGATTTATGACCACGGCGTGGTGACCGAAACCGAGGCCATCGGATCGCCCGAATATGTGGGGATCCCTTGGCTTGCAATGGAACTGGTCGAGGGCAGCACCCTTCGAACCGTCGCCGGAAAGCTCCCCTGGCCCGAGACAAAGCGTGTGCTGCTCGATGTGCTCGATGCGCTGGCTCACGCACACGCACGCGGACTGCTACACCGAGACATCAAGCCCGGAAACGTGCTGTTTGACGAGCAGACCCGTCGGATAAAGCTGACGGACTTTGGGTTGGTCCACTCCGCCGTGGACCAGCAAGTCCAGCAAGTCCAGCACTGGACCAACACAGATGAGGTCTCGGGAACTCCCGCATACATGGCTCCCGAACAGGCGCAGAACCACTGGTTCGATTTCGGACCGTGGACGGACCTGTATGCGGTGGGCTGCATGGCATGGACCCTGACATGCGGAAGGGCGCCGTACCGCGGCGAAGTTGGAACGGTATTTCGCAAACACCTCGCTGGACAGCTGCCTGATTTTTTGCCCACTCAACCCGTACCGGAGGCGTTTTTATCGTGGCTGAACGGCATGTTAGACCCGCTGCCCAAGTTTCGGTTTCAGCGGGCAGCCGATGCCCGATGGCACCTCGATCAACTTGATGATGACGCCGCATCCGACGGCGCTGTACCGTCCCCGATCGCCATCCCCGCATTAAAAGACTGGGACACTCAGGTATTGACTGACGACACGCAGGTCCTAAACAGCACCGGCGGCACCTCCACCCAACGGGCCTTTCAAGATTCCAGCACAACGGATACGCTGAAGGCCGTCCCTCGGTCGCGCCTGCCGGTTCAGGTCCCCCCCTTTCCCTCCGAGTGGCGAACCACTCAGCGCCCTCGGACCCATCTGCACGGTGCAGGACTGGCCCTGTTCAGCCTTCGCACGACAGGCGTGGTGGGTCGTGAAGACGAACGGGACTGGCTGTGGTCGATGCTGCAACGGGTGACCAATCGCCGACGACCCGAATGCGTTCTGGTCGAGGGCACCGAGGGCAGCGGCACCAGCACCTTGGCTCGATGGCTCGCCGTGCGCGCCGACGAGAGCGGAGGAGCGACGTGGCGGCTGATCAGCCACAGCGCTGAGGACAGTGCGACCGATGGCTTGAAGGGATTTCTGGGGTGGAGCCTGCGGGTACACCACCGCTCCCGCGCAGACGCGATCTACGCCGTTCAACAGCATCTGACCTTCATCGGCATGCCCCATCGAGACGACGCCGTTGCACTCGTCGAAATCGCGAGGCCGACCCCCCTGCACCAAAGCGGCGAAGGATTGTCGGCCCAATTTGAATCACCCGAAGAACGATTGGCTCTCCTCGGCCGGTACTTTGCTGCGCTGGCTTCCGCTCGGCCGATGGTGCTGTGGTTCGACGACTTCCATCACGATGATGAAACCATGGCGCTGGCTGGTCACCTGCTCGACCACCACCCCGATGCGCCGATTTTAATCGTCATGACGGCTGCGACAGAAGCGACTCATCGAGACCCGGTACTGCGCGAACGGCTCACGTCGCTCGCGGCCCGATCCGACACCACTCGCCTCGAACTGAGTCCGCTCGATGCCGATGGGTCCATCGCGCTCATTCGCGAACTGCTCGGTCTCGACCTCGTGCTGGCCTCCAAGGTCGAGCAGCAATGCGGCGGAAACCCTCAGTTCGCCGTGCAACTCGTCTCCGACTGGGTCGAGCGGGGGCTGCTGGTGCCTTCGCCGTCGGGCTTTGTCCTCGACCGCAACGCCGATGCGTCGATTCCCTCCGACATGCTCACCCTGTGGCGCCAGCGGGTCGCGGGTGCGCTCGGTGGCTACGACGACGATGAACTCGCCGGACTCGAGTTGGGGGCGATCTTGGGGGGAGACGTCAGCCCCCAAGAGTGGGAAGATGCGCTCAGGCTCGGCGGTGTCGAAGTCAACCACGCCCTCATGTCGGAGTTGCAGAGGCAGCGGCTTGTGATCACCAACCCCAAGACCAAGGGATGGTCGTTTGTCCACGCGTTGTTTCGCGCGGCGATTCTCGAGTCGGTGGAGCAAAACGGCCGAACGCAACAGTGGTCGAGCATTGCCGCAGACATCGTTCCCGCCGATGCACAGAATGTCGGTCGACGGGCTCGCTTTTTGCTCGCGGCCAACCGGACCGAAGAGGCCCTCGACCCGCTCTACCGCACCATTGTTCGATTCAGTCGCCTTGGCGAACACGCGCGTGCTCGCCACCTGCTGGACGTCCGCCGCAACATGATGAAGGCTGTGACCGTTGCACCGCGAAGCCGGCATGCACTCGGGTCGGCGGTCGCCATGGCGATGGTGGCCGAGCGAGACGGTCGCTACGCGGTGCTCCAACAGCATGGCGCCGAATACATTGAATGGGCCGAAGAGTGCGAGGACTGGCCGGCGGTCGTCTTGCTCAAGCTTGAGTTCGGGAACAGCTTCCATGCACTGGGGCAGGTTGAACACTCCAAAGCGCACATTGAGTCGGCGCTGGACGTCGCCCGCACGCACCGACTGCCGTGGGTGGCGGCCATTTTGAACCGCATGTGTTTCTTGGCGATCCGCGCCGGCGCACTGGACACGGCAGCCAGCCATGCCCGCGAGGCCGTATACGCCGGCGAACTATCGGGCGATATGGGGGACATCGGCAACGCCTACAGCATGCTGAGCCGCGTTGCATGGCAGCGCGGGGACAATGAACAAGCCCAGTTCTTCAACGCCGAAGCGACCTTGCGGTTTGAGCAGTCGGGCAGCCGACTTGGACTGGCGGAGGCGCTAAACACCGAAGGGGAGATTGCCCGCACGCGGGGCGACTACGAAGCCGCGGAGCGCGCCTACATCGCCGCGTCCGCCCGCTACCGCCGGAGCGGCTCGACCTATTTTGTGTACCCCGAGATCAACCTCGCCGTGACCTACATCGCCACCGGTCGGTTCGCCGAGGCCAAGCCCATCCTGCTGGAAGTCGACCCCATCCTGCAGCGCACGGGACGAGAGGTCATCTCGCTCATTGTGCAGCTCTGGCTCACCACCTGCGCGGGCCACGCCGGCGACTGGGCGGCCGTTCAGGCCAACCTCCGAACCTTGGGCCCCGCCTTGCAGCGTGCTGCCATGTTTGATTCTGACATCGTTCGCGCCGGCCGTGCTGCAGCCGAACAATGCACCGCTGCCGGCCAGAATGAATCCGCGAGCATGGCGTGGGCCATCGTGGTGCACCAACTCGACAACTTGGGTCGAAGCGACGAGGCCGACGCCATTCGCGACCGGGCCACTGTTTAGTTGGCCGGCTGCGCCACCCAGCCCGCGTACTTGGCCTCGGGGCCCTGGCCGGCAAAGAACTGAACCACGGTGACGGGTTCCTTGCCCGTGACCGCAAAGCTCACCTCGGCATTGGCGGGCATGAACACGCCGGTGCCTGGCTTGATGGTGTGATCGGTGCCATCGATGGTGATGACCCCCGCTCCGGTCTGCACGTAGAGGTACTCTTCGGTGGCGTCGCGGTGAACGGGAACCGCTCCGCCCGGCTGAATCGTGAGCACGGCGAAGAATGCGTTCTTGGCCCCCTCTTCGGCACCCGCGAGGCGCATCACCGAGGCTGTGCCCGAGGGTGTGCTGCGGGTGGGGGCATCCGAGATGTGGCGAACGGTGGCGGTGGCCGGGCCATCGGCCGCGAGTGCGGGCTGGAGCAGGGCGAGAGCAGTGAGGAGGGTGAGCATGCATGACTCCGTTGTTTGGAGCAAAATCTGTAACGCATTCGACCGTTCTGCAGCCGGCGACGACGACCCCAAAAAAAGGCCTTGAACGCACCTAAAAACCCTTGCTCCGCCTCATCTCGATGCGTACAATCGCGCATCCAAACAAGGGCAAAGCATGCGTTTTATTGTCACTTCTCTGATCGCCACCAGCATTGGCTGTTGGTCCGACAGCGGCCTCAAAAAATACAACTCCGATCTCGAGGTCTCGATCAGCTCGCACACGAGCGGCGACACGGTCGTGGAGGGGGTTGCCGAAACCGTCCGCGGTCAGGTGGGTGATCCGAACCACGCCATCGAGGACTTGGACGTGACGTGGTTACTCAACGGTTCAGAGCAGTGCGACGACAGCGCCCCCGACGAATCGGGCGTCGTGACCTGCGAGATGACCTTTGGCACCGACGGCGCTGAGGTGAGCCTCGAGGTCAGAGATCCCGAAGGCGCCGGTGCCAGTGCCGCCGTCACCCTTGAGGTGCAACCCACCGACGCCCCCGTGGCCGAAATCACCGCACCGATTGCAGACGGGGTGTACTACGCCGACCAGCTCATTACCTTCCAAGGAACCGTGTCGGACACCGAAGACGCCCTCGAAGACCTGTTTGTGGTCTTCGAGACCGCCGAGCTGGGGACCCTCGAACTCGAGATTGACGTCACCAGTGAAGGGGCCGTCGAGGCCTTTGGTTCGCTCGAGGAAGGCGAGCATGCTGTCAAGCTGCGGGTGACCGACACCACCGGCAAGGAGGACGTGGACAGCGTGGTCATCTCGGTCGGACCGCCGAACTCCGCACCGACCTGCGCCATCACGGCGCCAGCGACTGGGTCCGCAGGCCCTGAGGGCGACTTGGTCACCTTCACCGGCACCGCCGAAGATGTTGACGTCGCGTCGGACTGGCTGGCTGTCGCATGGTCGAGTGACAAAGACGGACCGATCGGCACCTCGACCCCCAACTCATCGGGTGCAGTGACCTTTCCCTTCGGCGACCTGACTGTAAACACTCACGTCATCACCATGACTGTGACCGATGAGATCGGGGAAACCTGCGCCGCCGACACCGTCTACACCGTGGGAACACCGCCCATTCTGAACGTCACGGCCCCCACCGATGGATAGACCCTTAACCACAGCGATGCCGTCGTCTTCGAGGCCACCGTCGAAGACAACGAAGACTTGCCCAATGAAGTGACGCTGAGTTGGGAGAGCGACCTCGACGGTGTGTTCTCGACCGATGCCGCCGACTCCTCCGGGGCGGTGACCGTGTCGATCGATACACTGAGCCCCGGCGACCACGTGGTCATCGTGACCGCCACTGACACAGACGGCCTGTACGTCACCACCACCGTCTAGTTCAACCTGAACCAACCGCCCACCACCCCAACGGTGACCCTGGATCCCGACCCGACAGTGACCAACCAGATGCTGGTCGCAACGGCATCGGGTTCGGAAGATCCCGAGGGCACGGGAACGGTGACCTATGCCTACGAATGGTTCGAAGACGGTGTCGCGACAGCTGAATCGGCATCGGCCACCTTCCCCGCCAGCGCCACCGGCAAGAACCACACCTACCGGGTGCAGGTCACCGCCAGCGACGGCTTGGTCGAATCCGCCTTTGGCTTTGCTGAAGTCAACGTAGTCAACAGCGCACCCACACTGCTGGGCCCCACTTTGTCCGCCGCCACTGCAGTTGTGGGCGACGTGCTCACCTGCTCGGCCACTGCCACCGACTTGGACCCCGAAGACAGCCCCATTGTTAGCTACGCATGGTCCGACGGCTCCACAGGGCCCACCTACACTGTGACGATGGCCGATCCGGTGGATGCAGACGTGACGTGCATGGCAACGGCCGATGATGCAGACGGGGGTGTGACGACCGGAACCGCCAGCGCCACCGTGGGCAACACAGCACCCACCGTCGACTCAGTCGCCGTGACTCCGGCCACGGGACAAGTCGGCGATGCGCTCACCTGCGCCGCCACCGCCAGTGATGCCGATGACGAAACACCCTACATCACCTACGCATGGACCGACGGCTCCACCGGCGACACCTACACCATCACTGCTGCCGATGCCGTCGATTCCACCATCACCTGCACAGCCACCGCCACCGATGCGTACGACGCTACAGGCACTGGAACCGCCAGCGCCACCGTGGGC
>DEBL01000135.1:17249-17487 GCA_002348535.1 Deltaproteobacteria bacterium UBA2957
AGCCACCGCCACCGATGCGTACGATGCCACAGGCACTGGAACCGCCACCGCCACCGTGACCAACACCGCGCCCGTACTGGGCACCGTGTCCATCACTCCGGACCCGGCCTACAACGACAATACGCTGGTGTGTGCGGCAACCGCGACCGATGCCGACGGCGATGCACCCACCGTGAGCTACGCGTGGACTGGGGGTGCGACCGTTGCTTCGCTTCCGCTCACCAGCATCATCGCCGCT
>DEBL01000135.1:17885-18079 GCA_002348535.1 Deltaproteobacteria bacterium UBA2957
ACGGCCAGCATCACCTTGGGCAACCGAAGCCCCAGTGTCACGGTGGCCATCACGCCCGAGACACCGAATAAATCCGACACCCTCACCTGCACCGCGACGGCCAGCGACCCCGATGACGACGCCACAACATTGGCGTTCACTTGGACCGTAGCCGGGTCGCCCATAGCGGCTTCTTCCACCTCTGGGTCCACATC
>DEBL01000287.1:0-215 GCA_002348535.1 Deltaproteobacteria bacterium UBA2957
CCGTCGCAGTCGTTATCAATGGCGTCGCAGACCTCTGTGGCCGCGGGGTTGACCGTCGCCGATGCATCATCGCAGTCGGTCGAGTCCGCAACCCATCCCGAGGCGGCGGTGCACGACACCGTGGTCACCGCTGCCGCCCCATAGCCGTCGCCATCGTCATCGGCGTACCACGTAAGAGCGTCCACCGAGGAATCCGGGTCAATGACGGTGTCGCA
>DEBL01000287.1:478-10400 GCA_002348535.1 Deltaproteobacteria bacterium UBA2957
TTGTTGTCGATGCCATCACACACCTCTGCAGCACCCGGGTTGATGGCTGCGTCGTAATCATCGCAGTCTGTTGCAACCGATGCCGACGTGTAGCCCGAGGGCAATGTGCAGGCCTCAACCGCCCACAAGGGGCTCGGATCACCATATCCGTCGGCGTCGTAGTCTTCATACCAAGTCGTTGCATCCACCGAGTCGTCCGGGTCGATCGCCTTGTCGCAGTCATTGTCCACCCCATCGCACACCTCATAGGCTGCAGGATTGATGGACGAGTCGCCGTCGTCGCAGTCGCTCGAGTCGGCGACAAAGCCTGCCGGTATCGTGCACGACAGGGTCGATGAGGAGGGTTCCGGGTCACCGTACCCGTCGCTATCGGAGTCGCTGTACCACGTCAGCGCATCAATCGCGCTGTCCGGATCGACCGACCCGTCGCAGTTGTTGTCGATGCCATCACACACTTCCGAGGCACCGGGATTGATCGATGCATCACCGTCGTTGCAGTCACTCGAGTCCGCGACGTAGCCCGAAGGCAGCGCGCACGATGCAGTCGCATAGGAGGGGTCCGGGTCACCATACCCATCACCATCGTAGTCGCTGTACCACGTCGAGGCATCCACCGAGCTGTCCGGGTCGACAGACCCATCGCAGTTGTTGTCGACGCCATCGCAACTCTCAGCGGCAGCCGGGTTGATTGATGCGTCGCCATCGTTGCAGTCGCTGGCATCGGCGACGTACCCAGAGGGGGCATCACACGCCATCGTGCTGGATGCCGCATTGCCATACCCATCGCCGTCACCATCGGCATACCAAGTCACCGCTTCGCAGCCATCCGAGATCCAGTTCACGATATTCAACACGAAGTTGTACTGATTGCCAGCCGCGGACCCTCCGCCCTTGGAGGCATGGTAATCATGGTCTGGGCCCGACAAAATGACCCGCCCGCCGCCGTACTCGCCGTAGAGCATCGTGATGTTGCCCCCGTCGTTCAACAAGGGACTGAGGACCGACGAATCCCATGAATCAAATACGATGTGGCAGTTGACAAAACTGTCGGTGATGCCGTCGGTCAGGCCCGGAACCGTGTCCACCAGCACCCCCGGACTGCACCCTGAACCGGATGACGATGCCAAGCTTCCAAGATCGGAGGTGTTGTTCGGATCCTCATGCCAGTACCCACCGCCGGCCTCAACGTAGGTCGACATTTTGGTGTCCCAGTCGAGATCAAGTTCGCCCGAGTTCCACTGCACCACAATCACGTCATAGGACATCAGTGTCATCAACGACATGGAGTTAAAGTCCCCTTCGCTGACGTGTTCCCACGAGCCCGACAGGTCTCCCACACTGAACGCCGTACCCGAGGCCATATTTCCAGAGGTTGCCCCGACAGAGAGCATGTTGATGGCCATTGCTGAACCCGACCACAGCGTGAGTGGCGCCAAAAGTGACAACGTCTTCATGGTGAATACCCCTTTTCGCGATCGGCAAACACGCGACCGTCGAAGCGGGAGAATACCAGCAAGAAACGAGTATTAAAACACTTAAATCACCGCACCATGAAGATCGTTGGAGCCTGCAGCGATGACTCACTCCAGCCGGCGTCTCGAATCGGGCAAAAACGGCCGCCAACTAGGTGTTCGAAGCAGCGCATCCCCTCCGATCGGCAACTCAAACCAAACCCCGTCGACGGCCTCCGGTGAACGCAGCACATGGATGTCTTCCGCTGGCATGAAGCCCTGTCCCATCAGTCCAAGTCGATGACCCTGTGCATTTTGAACCACATCCAGCACGATCACGGCATGCCCCGGAGATCCAGCTTCAACGTAAAAGTCTCCTGCTCGAATGGGATCCGATGCATCCGGTCGGATGGCATCGCGAGCCAACGACCGCGTCCCTGCGTACGTGAACACAAGGTTGAGCCACTCTCGAAAACTGCGATGGTCGGATCCGCGGTCGGCACCTCGCGATCGAACCACCCGCGACCCGGCGACAAGAAACCGCTCGCCCTTCATCCAGTCGGTCCAGCGCGTGTGGTCCCCGCTGGTGAATCGGTACGCCGCTTCATGGGCGCGGCCGTTGGCCCACAAGTACTCAGCGTGAAGCCGAATGACCGCATCGGCACACTGCATCAAGTCGCGCTCGCCCACGTCCATCAGCACCAGTCCAGCGCTTGGTCGCACCAGTGGCCGTCCGGCGTAAGACAACACCTGCATACGGTCCGTCCGAATGGGCAGTGAACGCAACCAATGGCCAAAGGATCCGGCTTCAACGGGCAGCCGGCGGTAACCCCGCGGCGGCGCATACCGAAGGTTGAGGGGCTCGTAGCTGGGAATGGGCTCAGGAATGTAATCGAACCATGCCGGGCGCGGGCGCTCTGCGACAACGGGTCGAGCCCAAATCAATGCCACCCCGATACACCCCAACGCCAACCATCGCTCCACCATGCATCACCCTCCAATTGGTTCGAAGTCCACAAGTACACCCACCCGGAAACGGATCCGACCCATGGACGCCGTACTGGCTTCACAAAGACCGGACATTTTTTTCATCAAGCGGTACCATCGGGAATGACCTCCATTGCCAGACGCCGGTTTTTGATTGGAGCGACTGCGGCACTTGGAGGCTGCGGTGGCTCGCTGAAGCGGTTCCCCTTCGACCAGAGTCGACCAAGCCGCGATGACCCTGGCATGGAAATTGTCTACTTTGGGGTCGCCTGCTTCGTCGTGCGCTGGCGAGATACTGCGGTGCTGATCGATCCCTTTTTCACTGTTCTCCCTCCGCTCACTGTGGCGTTGGGTCGCGTCGCCTCGGACCCTAAACAAGTGGACCCCCACCTTCCCCTACTCGCAAATGTCGAGTCGGTTCTGGTTTGCCATTCTCACTATGACCACGTCCTCGATCTGCCCTACTTGATCCCTCATCTGCAGTCGAATCCAATGGTGTTCGGAAGCCGCACCTTGCAGCACACGATCGCACCGCTGCAGCTGCCCATCCGGTTCTCGGCGGTCAATGAGCACGCGGCCAGCGAAGTTCTCACGGGCCAGTGGCTGCCGTCGAACCAAGGCCGGGTGCGCGTGCTGCCCATCGCATCCGGCCACCCCAATAACTACGCGTTTATCCACGTGTGGACCGATCGACTCACTGCGGATCGAAGCACGCCACCAACCCGCGCCAGTCACTGGCAAGAGGGCGAGACGTTCGCGTTCTTGGTCGACTTCCTCGATGACATGGAAGACTCGGTGGCTCACCGAGTCTATGTCCAGACGTCGTCGCGGGGCCTTCCCGATGGGCTGGTTCCAGAATCCGTTTTGGCGGACAAGCCGGTGGATGTGGCGTTGCTCGGCATGGACTGCGCCAACTATGAAGCACGCGGTGAACCATCCATCATCGATATTCTCCAGCCTCGAACCACCCTGTTTTGCCACTGGGACAATTTCTTTCGATCAAAGGACAAACCTCCCCGTGAGATCGTAAAGGTCAACCTCCCAAAGCTGAAGCGATGGTTCGATGCCGACGATCGCGGAGAGTTTTTGTTTCCGGGCTGGAACAGTCGGTTCCACTTCCCTGATCCACCGAGGGTTCACGGTCGCTCGGCGCCGTAGACCAAATACAGCGTCCCCGTTGCACCGACGCCGGTGGTTCCCACCCAAAAGTCGCCCAAGCCATCGCCGTCTACGTCTCCTGCAGCGGCCACCCCTCGTCCAATGTTGTCGTTTCGACTCTCTCCAACGATGAGCAGGTCTCCTGCAGTGTGATCGATCACACCCCCGCTGTGGCCGCCCAGCACCCCGACGATGAGGCCCATGTTTTCTTCCACTCCGTCCCACGTGTGGCTTGCGGCAAAGACCTCGGCGCGTCCATCGCCATCGATGTCGCCCGGACCCGCCACATACCGACCCAGCTTTCCTTGATATTGACTGCCGACGATCTTTAGGTGTGCGTCATCGAGGCGGCGGCTCTCCCACCCCAGCGAGGATCCCAGAACAACATAGGCGGCCCCTTCATCGGAGTCGTACTCCGAATCGACCACCTCGACGGCATCGTAACTGCCCGAACCGACGATGAGATCATTGAGACCGTCCCCGTCGAAATCCCCCAGCGCGGCCATATCGAACCCCGCACATTCTTTGTATTGGTTCCCGTAGAACACAGGTGTGTCTTCCGTCAGCGGCAGGTCAGCGAGCAACTCCGACGTAGCGAGCACGGCAATCTCACCGCCGTTGTTGACGAGCTCGTCGCGGTCCCCATAGGGGCTGCTGATGGCCACCTCTGGAACACCGTCTCCGTCCATGTCTCCAACCGGGACCAAGTCCCACCCCAGCTGATCGTGGTTTGTGAGCCCCGATATGACATGAGTCTCGTCGTCTGGATCGCTGCCCCCAAACACAACCGTGACCGAACCGCGATTGGTGCCGTCTACATCATCTTTACGCGCCGAAATCAGCACATCGTCAAGTCCGTCGTCATTGAGGTCTCCTACGCCCATCACGGCGGTGCCCATGTACATGCCCGTCGCGGTGGCGGGCAGTGTATAGAGTGCATCAACCACCGTGCCCGAGGCCCTCTCCGATGAGAAGATGTACGCTACCCCTCCATCGTCATTGGCGTAGGGCGCGCCGACCACAAGGTCCTCCACACCGTCCCCGTCCCAATCGCCTGCGAAGCCCAGCGAATACCCAAAGTGACCATCGGGCTCAGCGCCCGCCCACCATCGGCCATCCTCGGGCCACACCGAACGGTCCGTCTCAGTCGAACCGAACACGAGGTGAACTGAACCGGCATCCACAAGTTCAGAGTCATAGTTATGGCCGCTCACCAACAGGTCCATCAAGCCGTCGCCGTTGATGTCTTTTGACTTCATATGCATACCGAAGCCCGAACTGGGATTGGGGCCCACCCACCCGTACTCCGTCGACGACACATCAAAGAGGACGGATTCTCCATCGCAGTCTGCATCGTGATCGTCGTTGTAGTCGAGCCGGTACGGGTGCGCGAACGGGTCGTCATCATCGCAATCGCCTACGACTGCAGCACCCGTGGAGGTGGCAGGGCACGCCCGACCCAGCAACTCGTCCGTCCCGTAGCCATCGCCGTCGGCATCGCGAAACACCGGCACTTGGGTGAAGATGTCGATTGCGGGATCTTCGTCGTCGATCAACCCATCGCAGTTGTTATCGGAGCCATCGCAGACTTCATTGGCATCGGGATGCTTCAGCCAGTCTGAATCGTCGCAATCGGTTGCGTCTGGCACTGCCGATGACACGTCCCCGCAGGCGTCCACGGTGGCCATCGGGTCCCCAAAACCATCTTCATCGCCGTCGAGATTCCACAAGGCTCCGGGGTACCGTGAACCATCTTCATCGTCACAATCTCCCCCCTCCATGATGTAGCCAACCGGTCGATGGCACGACTCCAGCACCGCCCCGTCATCGCCGTAGCCATCGCCATCGATGTCGCGAAACCAGATTTGCCCCGGAAATTCATCCGGATTCTCGTCATCGCAGTCCGTTCGATTGTCGACATGCGTATCGGGGGGATCGCAGGTCCGGAGCGCCGCGAAGGGGTCACCAAACCCATCGCCATCCGCGTCGGCGTAGACCACCTGTTCGGCGCACGCTTCGTCATTGGTAGAGGGGCTGTCGCGCTTTCCACCCCCGCACCCGACCGCCACAAGCAGCGTCCACACCCTCATGCACCCTCCATCAGCGCCCTGACGGGCTCCGCACGAAAATCACCGATATCGTCGTCGACACCAATCGAATGCAGCAGCGTCCGAGCGATGTGATTGTTTCCGATCAGTTCACCCATGGGAGACACCTCGCCCGACAGCAAATCCACGGGACTCGCCAGCATGCCAAGGTCCGTGGATGCACCCAATACTTGCCCCCCGTTCACCCCGGCCCCCAACAGCACCATGCTGTTGATCAGGTTGTGATCCCGACCGCCGTTGCTGTTCAAGAGCGGCTCCCGGCTAAACTCGCTGAAACAGACGATGGTGGTGTGATTTAGCCAGTTGTCGGAATCATCTCCCTTGAACGGTGTCTGCTCGAGGTGAGTGGCGAGCGCCGCAATCGAGTTGAACCCTTCTCGCTGCCTTGGCCCTTGATCCGTGGTCCATGACGACCCTTGGTGGGAATCCAAGCCGTCGGCCACCTTGATGGTAACGCACCGAGAGATGCCTTTGGTGAGCGCTTGGGCAGCCATCAGTGCCATGTATCCGCCATCGCCCGTCTCACCTGAATCAATTCCAAACCGACCCCTTAAGTCCAGCATCTCCGAGTCGGCCGAGTCGATGTTGAAGTACTCACCCAGCTCAGAATCAATGAGGGCGCGTGCCAAGCTTCGATTTGCGAAGATGTCCCGAGCGCGTTGGGTCCTTGCCTTCTCCTCCTGCTTTGCAAAGAAGGCCTCAAGCGCATCGCGCTGGCTTTCCAAGATGTCACGTTCAGGCGGTGAAAGCGCAGTGTAGAGGTCGCCGATGCTGCTCGTTGGCAGACCCGATGCCCAAAGCGGGTGACCAAGATTGAACGAGGACAGTCCAGCGACAAGGTTTGGAATGGGCTCATCTTCGCCCAACAAAAAGGCCAACAAGGTGGCAACAGACGAAGCTCGTACAGCGGTACCTGCAGGTCGAATCCCCGTCAACGCATGGCGGCGGGCGACTTGGTGGGCCACCGATTCCATTGTCATGCCCCGAATCACAGCCAATTTGTCAGCATGGCCCAAGACGGGGTCCGCGAGGTTCCCAATGAAGGGCCCAAAGGTCATCGAATCGACCGATGTAGGAATCAAATAGTCGGCCTCGTCGACACCCCGCAGTTGATCGTATGCCGGCTGAATTCCCGTACTCGAGACGGCCTGCGGTGTGAAGACACTTGGGTCGCGCGGGTCTAGCGATAACAGCACATCCCACCCGCCCGAGAAGTACGCAAACACAAAGTATCGATCGGTCACGGTGGGGGTCGCCGCATGAAGTACGCGGGGCAACAAACCGATCGACGGTACCGCGGTACCGAGGGCAGCCAGCTTGAGGAAGTCACGTCTGTTTGTGCTCATCGCGGCTCCTCAGTACATGTAGAAATCAGGATGGGTAAACATGGCCACGCACACCGTCGCCCAGGCAGCTTCGGTGGAGTCCGTGCGCTGATGAACCGTTGAGAACAACAGCTCATAGTCGTCAACGATGGGGTCCTCTGCATTTCGAACCCGGCCTTGAACCTGCCAGCGAAGGTGCACCACCTGAGCGCGCACATCCGTCCGATCGGTCGACTCCGGATCATCGCCAACAAAGAACGTACCCTCATTCGTTTCGACCCATGCTTGGCAGGTCGCCCCAGCAGCATCGTCGAGAAACTTTTGGAACATGACCGATGGCGACAAATCAGACTCGACTCGAACTTGGTAGTCGGCAACTCCGAGCGTTTCAGAGAAGACATCCCAGTTCGACGACGTTTCGGTGCCCCAAGGAATGCCGCCGGTGATTCGTTCCATGGAGTCGCGGGCTTGGGCAACAGACATGCGCTTCAAGGCCCGTGTGGGCGGTGCGTCAACACCCGGTTCTTCCACCTCTCCCCACTCCGTCTCGGACGCGGTCGGCGGCTCCTCGGGTGCATCAACCGAAGGGCCCGGCGACGGCAACGGGTCGTGGGTTCCGCACGCGATCACAAGCCAGAGCATCATTCTGCACCGCCCCAGTATGCGTCGCTAGTCAGGATACGCTTGACCATCCCAGCGTAATCATCGTCGGCTTGAAACAAGGCGGCCCACTCGTCGAGTTGGGCACCATCGACCTCGGTGTGGAGCAGCCAATCCGCGGCCTTCTCGACGGCACAGCGACTGAACAACCCCGACTCATCAGCCTTGTCGACCCATCCCAACGGCCCAAGTTCCGGATGATCCGCTTTGTCATCGGCCAAAAAGGCAAACGGTCCGAACCAACCAATGTACGGCACTTCATCGCTGTGACCGACCTCAACGAGGTAGTTGTCTTCGCAGAAATCCGAGCACTTGGTGTGCGTCGATCCACAGGCTGCGCATTCCTCCGAGAAGGACGGGTATTCATCCGCTGACCAGTGGCGATTGGCAGCTTCCGCCCACCGACCCCAGTACGCAGCCCACGGCTCAAGTCGGGCGTGACAGCCCAAACACCCCTCTCGCATCTGCAAGTTCGGACTGGGCACATGGGCGTCGCTCAGCCCGCTGATCCCCACCTCCGGTGGAATGAACTCGGAACACAGAAAGGCACCATAGAATCGATTCGCGCGGCCTCGGTTGGTCTGGTGTCGCAACAACCAACCGGGAGCGGTGAGGACCCCATCATGGCGTTCCGTCAATGGCGCGGCGTGAAAGGACTGGTCCATCGGGTCGAGATCGGGCAGCAACTCCACCGGAACGGGGGACTCGTAATCGCCCACGTTGAATGGAACCAAGTGCCGGAAAAAGTGCGCGGAAGGACCGTTTACAAACATGGTCTCCCCATCGAACAACGAGGCGTAGCCCGCTCCCGATGCCATCATGTTTCGGACCCGCTCGTTCAGGTCTGCAGTGAGGCCCGCCTCGATGAGGCGTTCGAAGCTTTGATCGATGCACCACTGCAGGTTTGGACCGCACCCGCAATCAGGCTCTTCACTGCCGGCTTCTGTGGCGCAATCCACCCCATTGGCCGAGATCTCAACCAGTTGGGCATCGCGGGCGCAGACGGGGATCGGTGTGTCGGGGTCCCAATACGGTGCCACCATGACGTACCCTTCTGAGGTCGACCCATCGGCATTTGTGTCCCATGTGAGCGGTCGATTGAGTTCATCGACCGTGGCCTCATGCGTCCCGCAGGATGTTTGGGGCACGCCACGCGTGAAGCGACTTCGGCTGATGTTGACCCAGATGTCATCTCGACGCACCAAGCGCCGACGCGGCAGCAGGTTGATTTCCAGCTCATTCCAAAACCGATCCCGATGCTGCAAGACAACAGACTCATGAAACTCGGGACTCGCCAGCCAAGTGTCGAGCAGGTCCTCTTCAAGGCCACCGATCTCCTCCACGACCTCCATCTCTGAGGCCAGCGGAACCACCCCCCGAATATCCAGTGACACGGCCCTCACGTAGCCGTGCAGGTCTTGGTGTGCGGCATCGACCCACGGGTCCCCCGCACCCATCAGTAGCGCAACGCTCGTCCACAACACCGCGGGTTTCATTGAAAACCCCCGTGCTTCCAGGCGCGAATCGCGATGATCTCGGCTTCGGAGAGATACGGCCCCCCCAACGGCATCTCCTGCATCATCACCACATCAATGATCGCATCACTGTGACGTTCCCAATCGGCAGCAGAGGACAAATCCGTCAGGGTCTCGCCTCCATGACACCGGATGCAATGTTGCTCCGAGATCGCCTCGATTTCGGGCCACTCCACATCGTTCAACGCACCGACCCAGACCGTTTCGCTCGATAACGAGTCGCCTTTGGCTGATTCGGTAAAGAATCGCAGTTGATGTTCACCAACGGCAAGAGCCTCAGGGTCCACAACGACTTGGTAGGGCTCGGTGGACACGGCCAGTTCTTGGTCGCCGATCCAGACGCGCAAGTCATCGACACTGCTGGGGTCGGATGGCAAGAGCGTGACCGTCTCTGCGACCATGACACTGTCCGAGAGCCCCACAGCCACCACGGGTCGACCGACCGAGTGCCGCCGCAGAGTCCCTTCGTGGACCTGCAGCAGACGCCCAACCGAATCCACACCAACCATCCCCTCCGCCACCAAGGGATAGACCGTAAATCCACCGTTGTGGTATCGAAACAGGCTGCGCGCGCCACGGACCCACAGTGGGGAGCCAACCACTTCGTGAACGGGCTCTGGCATCCACACAGCGACGGGAGATTCCCCGTGCCGCTTCACAAAGAGTTGCTCATCTGACACGAACCAAAGGCTGCCCGA
>DEBL01000287.1:10788-14908 GCA_002348535.1 Deltaproteobacteria bacterium UBA2957
TCAGGCCCATCGAGGTCGATGCTCACCAGTTCCGGTACTGAAAGGTACAGGCGCCCTTCGATCTCAACATGGCCATAGATCGAAGACTTCCCACTCACTGTAATCTCCGAGACCGCCCCGGCCCGATACCGAAACAAGCGGCCTGCCCCGGTCATCCAAATGGATTCACCAAGCCGGTTCATGGTCTCGACGGGTACCGGGGACGGCCAGTCCAAGGGCGTGAGTTCGGTCCCGTCAAACCATGCCACCGTGCCGTCGAGGCTGACCAGCATCTGCTCGTCCGTCACAGCGGCCGCAACCGCGGAGAACATGCCTAAGGGAACCGCAGGATCGATGGCTTCATTTACGTATCGGGCGCCCTGATCATCGATACACAGGTAGCGATGCGCATCGATGCTGGCGATGCTGGTGCACTCGTCCACAAGCTCGGTCAGTACGGTTCCTTCCGCAAAAGACAACTCCACCGGATCCCCTACTCCGGTGTCATCGCGCACCATTGCTTCGCCAGAATCCACAGACGGACTCGAGCAAGCCATCGCAAGCATCAGTGTGTTGAGGGTCCCCACCGCCGCATTGTACGACGTCTGACGGTCAACGTGTCGCCGGAATGACCGATGAAGTAACTTTTCCTTCAGGTGACCCGACCATCGGCCGATCTGGGGCCCACGCGCGCGCACGCACTGCGCAAAAGGAAAGCACTATGTCCCTGAGTTCCCTGCCCGAATATTGGAAAGTCGACCGTGATCTACTGGTGGTGATGGGGGCACAGGCTGAACTGCAGGCTGCTGCATGGAAGAAGTTGGGACAGAGCCGAGTACTCGCCATCGTTCCCGAAACCGAGCCGGCACAGGACCTTCCGGATGTTCCGCTGGCGCGCACGCTGGATGATGTTCGGACCTTTGTTTGGTCGATGCATGTACCGTTCAAGCACATTTCGATGCGTCTCACCAATCATGGCGGCATTAACCAGGCGCAAGCACAGCAGTTTGCCAACCACCTCCAAGAAGAAGCACAGCGTCATCGGACCTTGTTGTGGTCGCTCGACAAGTTGGGCCCAAAGTGGGCGGCCAACAGCCTTCTCAACACCCCCTCACTGGCGCGCTCTGCTTGGGTCCACGACTACAATGGCGCCTTCGAAGGCGTTCCAATGATCGTCGTTGGAGCTGGACCATCGCTTGGCCAATCGATTGAACTCCTCAAACGAGCGAAAGGGCGGGCCATCATTGTCGCGGTGCATCGTACCCTCGAGTCGCTTCACCGAGCGGGAATTCAGCCAGACATCACCATCGCCGTCGAGTGTCGCGATGTAAAACACCAGTTCATGAATGTGGGCACCGAGCAACTGGCGGCGGTTGCACTGGCCACCATGGTCGAAAACAACCTCCAAGACGTTGGCGCTCAGCGTACGATTCAGTTCGCCAGCAACCGATGGGAGGCTTGGGTACTTCCCGATGCCGAACAAGAGAAAAGTGTGGTGGCCAGCCTTGGGACCGTTTCTCATTCAGCAGTCAGCCTCGGGAAAGTATGGGGCTGCGACCCCATCATCATGGTCGGCCAAGACCTTGCCTTTCCTGGCGGACAGGTGTACCACGACAACGGCGCGGACGGTGACACGCACATTGAACTCGATGAACGAAGCGGACAGTTTCGACTCAAGGGGTTCAGCGAATGGCGGGACCACACTCTTGGTCAGGAAGCCCACGAGTTGTTTGGGTGCGTTGAAGTCGCGGCCATCGGCGGCGGGACGGTTCTGACTTCGACGACGTTCAACGATTACCGTGTTGTACTCGAAGACTGGGCAGACCAATGGGGCGGAACCCCGCGACTGTTCAATGCCTCGAGCAGCGGAGCGTACATCAAGGGCTGGGAACATGGGGAACTCGGGGCCATCCTCGATGAAATTCCCGACATTGGTCTCGATGTCCACCGGCGCTTTGAACACGTCGAGCGCATTGCGAAGCTCCCTCCCGCTTCTCGAACGGATCACATCATGGCTCGTCTTCGAACTACGAAGACCGAGTTGCGTCGAATGGACCAACTCACCACGAAGTGCCTCCGACTGATTCAACGGGCCATCAAACAGCCCGCGGCGAACCACTTGTCCAAGATCGACACCCTTGAAGCGCAGATCAAGGCGTGCTCGAAACGACTTCCGCTGCTGACCTTGGCCACCCAATACCACTTAAAAATGACGGTCAATCGAGCACCCGCCGTCACCAATGTTCGCGACTCCCTGCGCTTGACTCAAAGCCTGTACACGCACCTGCGAGCCCAGTCTCGTGCATTGCTCGAGGCCTGCGATACAGCGCTGAGCGGCTACTCGCCGCAGGGGTGATCTTCCGCCAAAATCTCGTTCACCCATGGCGTCGCGCCGCTCACGCTCGCGAGGCCGAAGAACCGAATCTCCATCGTGTCCAACTCAACGACGATCGTGCTGGGGTAGGCCCCTCCGAGATTGGATGTAAACGTCCAGTACATGTAGCTGGTGGTGTCGGCCCATACCTGTACGTTCGTCAGACCAAAATAGGACGCCCAGCTTTCCGCTAAACTTGCGGAACCGGGTCCAGATTGCGCACTTAGCGCAGTCACCACAGCCACTTCATCGTATCCCGACAACCAACTTTCCAGAGAACCCGCCTCTGCCTGACATCCGCCTCAGGTGTCGAAGGCATTGGCGATCACCAACACCTGTTTGGTTCGGTCTTGGAAGATGTCCACGAGAGACATCGCAGCGCCTGTAGGGTCCACCATTCCAGGCAAGTCCGCCATGATGTCGCCCTCTGAGTTCCCGTACGGTCCCGGTGGATACTCGGTGCGGTAGTCGTCACACTCGCTTGCCGTTCCATCGCCGTCTGAGTCTGCATCCGCGTCCGCATCTGAATCGGCGTCCGAGTCCGAGTCTGCATCGGAATCCGCATCCGCATCCGAATCACCCCCGGCGGGTGCCGTGAAGGGGGAGAACCCATCGCCGCCGGTTTCAACCTTTGACGGGGTCCCACAGCCAATGGCTACGCTTAATCCAGCCCACTGCAATGATCTCATATGCGCTCCTCTCGAATCCAGAATCGGCAACCGCTCCACTACCGTACAATACGCAACAGGTGTTCCGCAGGGCGACCCATGGCAGCACGGTCCCCAACAATACCAATGGGACGCTGCAGCAGACGAGGGTTTTCCGCCATCTGAGCAATCAGTTCCTCATCGGTCTCGCTTCCCGTCAGCCCGGCCTTTTTTGCATCCCGAGTCCGGAGGACATCGCGAGGGCTGCAAGCCAACTTGGCCATCACATCCCGCAACTCATCGACCGATAGCGGGTCCACCGTATACTCCCGATACGTAAACTCAATCTCATTGTCCTTGAGCAAGGCGACCGCCTTGCGGCACGCGCTTCAAGTCTTCGTGCAAATCAACAGCATGGCGGTCTCCGAACCCTACGGGACCTCAGTGTACCGCAGTCTTTCGCTTACGGACAGGTCCCGTTGCCCTTCAACTGCACGGTAAAGTCCGGAGTGGATGGGTCGTTGCTGATGATGTGGAGATTGTTCCAGTCATCCCCCACTCCGAACTCATCCGAGCAGAAATCGGTCCCCGGCGTGATCGAGTAGGTCACACCAATAGAAAAGGTCTCTCCCGGGCCAAGTGTGCGAGGCCCAGGCCAGCTCCTTGTGAACGTTCCGCACGGCGCCAGTGGGTCATTGGTCACTGTTACGGAACTCACATTCAGCGGACGATCACCATTGTTCGACACCGTCACGGACTCTGATTCCGAGCACCACGCAAACATATTCAGACTGGTGGGGCTCACGTCGATAATGGGCGCACAGATCTCGCAGGGCGCCGGGTCACCTTCCCCTTCCAGCACGATATCGACATCATACTCAAGGGCTTCTTCCGTAATGAAGGTCACCTCACCCACCGACCGCTCGTCTGAAATCGGCGTGTACTCCACAGCCATGCTTCGTTGCATGCCGGGGGCTAGGGTGATGGGTACAGCAAAGTCGGGTTCGATGTTGAATACCGTTGTATCTGAAACACCAATTCCGTTGAGATGCACGTCCTCCAGCCCCACGTTTTCAATCCGAACCAGTTGCATGGATGTGGAATCCACGCTCACGGCACC
>DEBL01000005.1 GCA_002348535.1 Deltaproteobacteria bacterium UBA2957
TGAGCACCCGGCCGATCTGACGTGGAATGATGATGCTTCGAGCGCGCTCACGGTGACCATTTCTGGTGTGAGTAACGCTCGCTTTCAGGACATGGAGGTTGCTTGGGGACCCGGCCCTGCTCCAGCGATCGATCTTGAGTGCAATGACCAACTGGTCTTCGATATTCAAGTCGCCATTGTGACGGCAGACGGTCAACTGAATGAGACCTTGTCCAGCACGGCAACACAGATCGAAGGTGAGACATCGCCGACCATCGTAGTGGACCTGTCGACCGCGACTGGCACCTTCAATGTGGTGGATTGGACGGATGAGGCCTTTGATTCCACCTCGGCCAGCCTCAGTGCACACTGGAATGAGAATGGCATTCAAGGCACCATCGACGGGATGGGGTTCAGCACGGACGGTGATGTGGCCATGGCCACGCGCATCGACGTGGCGACCTTTACAGCGGGTGGCTTTTAGCGTACCCAGAACCGGCTCAAGCCACGGCGCGAACCTGCACCATTTCCTTGGGCCAACTTACACTGGTTGAGGACCGAGACTAACTCGAGGCGGTAAAAGTCAACCCCCTTGGTACTGAACGCCTCTGTGCATGAATCATGCGTCTCGTTGAGCGCAGCCCCTCGCGACCTGTATGATGGAAGTCTCAGGGGAGGCGTTCATGCGCGTTGTGTTGTTTTCAATTGCGGGGTGTCTGGCGGTGGGCTGCGCGGACAAGGAGTCGGATTCTGCGGAAACCCCAGCCCAAACCAATGACACGGCGTCGCTCGTGGCTGCGGCTCCCGACACCGGCAATGAGCCGGCCCTCGACACGGCCTCCGATTCCGGCCTTGATGACACCGCCACCGGAGACACCGCTGGCGGCGATGGGGAGTCCATCGATGCCGACGAGGATGGCCACTCCGTATTGGATGGAGACTGCGACGACGGCGACCCCACCGTGCACCCGGATGCTCCAGAAGTCTGCGATGAACTGGATAACGATTGCGACGGCGACGTTGACGAGGACCCCACGGATGGCATCGAGTCCTACCCAGACATGGATGCGGACGGCTACGGCGACGACCGATTTGCGGTGACCGCCTGCGCGGTGCCGAGCGGCTACGTCACGGTACCTGGCGACTGCAACGACACCAGCGCCACGACATCGCCCGCATCGGCCGAGCGGTGCGACCTCGTGGACAACGACTGCGACGATGAGATCGATGAAGGCGTGCTGGGCGCCTGGTACGCAGACACAGATGGCGATGGCTACGGCGCGGCCGACTCCATGGTCGAGAGCTGCGATCCGGGGCCGGGCTACGTGGCGAATGATGGCGACTGCGATGACGCCGATCCCGCGTCCCACCCGGGTGGGTTGGAGATCTGCGATGGCGTCGACAACGACTGCGACGATTCTGCTGACGAGGGCGCCATCGATGCACCCACTTGGTACACCGACGGCGACACGGATGGGTTTGGAGACCCGGCCAGCGCAGTGGAGGCCTGCGAGGCCCCAGACGGAACCGTCGCCGACTCCAGCGACTGCGCGGACGCCGATGCAGCGGTGCACCCCGGGGCCTTGGAAGTCTGCGATGGCATCGACAACGACTGCGACAGCGACATCGACGATGCCGACTCGAGTCTCGACGAGACCACCACCCCGGTCTGGTACGCCGATGCCGATGCCGACGGGTTTGGAACCCCCTTTTACACGCGGATTCGCTGCGAAGCCCCCACGGGGTATGTGGCCGACGACAGCGACTGCGATGACTTGGATGATGGGATCAACCCCAGCGCCACCGAGGTGTGCGACGAAGACGCGATCGACGAAGACTGCAATGGGATGGCGGACGATGCCGACCCGGGTGTGGATGTGTCCACGGGGGCACTGTTCTACGCGGACGGCGATGGGGATGGGTTTGGCGACCTCGCTGATGAAGGCTCCCTGCATTGCGAAAACCCAAGCTCAGGCGACGACTTGTACAGCGCGGAAGCCACCGATTGCGACGATGGAAATCCCGCCATCAGCCCGGCGGCCAGCGAGTCCTGCAATGCCATGGACGACGATTGTGACGGGGTCGTCGATGAGGCGGGCGCGGACGGCGAGACCACATGGTACGCCGATGCTGACGAGGATGGCTACGGCCACGATGGTGCATCGGTGTCTGCATGCACGGCGCCCGAAGGCCACGTGGCCGACGGCAGCGACTGCGATGACACCAATGGGTTGGTCAACCCCATGGGCGCTGAGGTCTGCGATGGCATCGACAACGACTGCGATGGCGACATCGATGACGGCGACTCCAGTTTGGACGAATCCACTGCCTCCACGTGGTACTCGGACGCCGATGGCGATGGCTTCGGGATGTACCCAACCACCGCTTGCGCAGCACCGTCTGGCTACATCGAAGACGGCACTGATTGCAATGACGACGATGCCGCCATCAACCCAGCGGGAATCGAGACCTGCAATGGGGTCGATGACGATTGCGATGCGAGCATCGACGAATCCGGAGCCACGGGAGAGACCACCTGGTACGCCGATGCCGATGAAGACAGCTTTGGGGATGCCGACTCCTCCATCATCTCGTGTTCGGCCCCCAGTGGCTTCGTTGCGGACAACACAGACTGCGATGATGCGGTGGCCGGCACCAACCCAGCAGCCGACGAGCTCTGCAACGGGGTGGACGACAACTGCGATGGCAGCACCGACGAGGACAGCGCCATCGATGCGGTCGCTTGGTACGCCGATGCCGATGAAGATGGCTACGGAGACAACGATTCTTCAATCTTCTCGTGTTCGGCCCCCGATGGTTTCATTGCGGACAACACCGACTGCAATGATGCGTTCTCGGACATCAGTCCCGGTGCCGATGAATACTGCAATACCGTCGATGACGACTGCGACGGCAGCACGGACGAAGCGAGCGCTCTCGATGCGAGCCTCTGGTACGCCGATGCCGATGACGACGGCTACGGAGACCCCAGCAGTTCTGTGGTGGCGTGCGAAGCGCCCAGCGACCACGTCGCCGACGGAACAGATTGCGACGATTCCGACCCATCCGTGTACGAACTCACCGGGTCGAACACCTTCGACTATACGGGTTCAATGCAAACGTTCATCGTGCCCAGTTGCGCCTCTGAGGTCACGATCACGGCGTACGGCGCAGAAGGCCGGAAGTCCGGTTCGATCGGCGGTAGCCCTGGAACGGGTGGCATGGCCCAAGGGACCTTAACCGTGACTCCGGGGGAGGCTCTGTACGTCTATGTCGGCGGAAACGCGGGCTACAACGGCGGGGGTGCTGGATACGCACAGCCGTCCAATGGCGGAGGCGCGTCCGATGTTCGACTCGGAACCACCGAACTCAGCGACCGAATCATCGTGGCCGGTGGCGGTGGCGGTGTGTCCGGTGACTCCCACGGAGGCAACGGCGGTCATGGCGGCGGCGGTTCGTGCGGCGCAAACTACTGCGGGGGCCAAGGCGGCGGCGGATACAGTGGGGCGGGCGGCAATGGCGGAATCGCCGGCGGCTACGGCGCTTCTGGATACCACGGCGGCGGCGGCGGCGGCGGCGGCATTGAGTCCGGCGGTTCGGGAGCAACCAGCACGGGCTACGGCGTGTCCGGCGGTGCTGGCTCCTTGGGTCAAGGGGGCGCTGGGAACGGCGGCAGTTGCTCCAGCGGCGGCGTAGCCGGCGCGGGCGGTGGCTACTACGGCGGCGGCGGTGCGGCGGGTGGCAACTGCGGTGCCGGCGGCGGTGGTGGTGGCTCATCGTGGACTGGCACGCTCACCGACCCGTCCTTCGCCACGGGCAACACGGGCGATGGCTCCGTGGTCATTTCCTGGTAGTGGCAGCCCTCTGCGGCCGAGGCGACTCAACCTGTGCCTTCGAGAACTGCAGCCTCTTATCGTGGGTGCAGCCTCCCGTGACTCGCGTGCAGGTCCGACCTTGGGCTACCTTTGGGGTGTGGACATACGAACTCGAACACTGAACGCAGCGGTATGGGTGGCATTAAACGCGGTCGGCCTCGGCTGTGGAGCCAGCCCTTCCGATGTCGAATCCGCCGCCAACGGACCCTCCGGAGACACCGCGAGTTCCGCGGGCCAGAGCGACTTTGGGTTTGGAACCCATGACACCCTCGATGTGGTGACGTGGAACATCGAAGAGTTCCCGAAGAACGGTCAAGCCACCGTTGATGCCGTCATCGACATTCTCAACGGTCTCGATGCCGACATCGTCGCGTTGCAGGAAATCTCTGATGTGGCGTCGTTTGAACGAATGGTGGACCAAATGCCGGGATGGGCCGGGTACGTGGACAGCGAGTGGTACGCCGGGCTCGCCTACCTCTACCGAACGGACACGATTGAAGCGGACAGCAACTACGAAATCTACACCACCGAGGCGTATTGGAGGCCCTTTCCCCGGTCACCCCAAGTGATGGAGTTTCGATTTGGGGGCCACGATTTCGTGGTGATCAACAATCACTTCAAGTGCTGCGGCGACGGTCTCCTCGGCCCGGACAACCCTTGGGACGAGGAAACCCGGCGGAGGGACGCCACAGACCTGCTGAAGGCGTACATCGACATCCACTTCGACCATCGCAGCGTCATTGTGCTGGGCGACCTCAACGACTCGCTCACAGACCCGACCCCGAACAACGTGTTTGCCTCTGTGCTCAATGAACCGGACCGCTACCGGTTCACCGACATGGGAATCGCAGAGGGTGCTCGCTCAGGGTGGTCCTTTCCCAGCTACCCGTCGCACCTCGACCACATCCTGATCAGCAGCGGGCTCTTTGATGGGTTCGACCATGAAGACTCAAGCGTGTTGAGCCTCCCCGTCGATGACGTGTTCTTTGACGGGTGGCAGTCGTACGAACGCACGGTTTCCGACCATCGTCCCGTCGGTCTGAGAATGGCGATCACGGAGTAGCCGTGCTGGCGGGGGGTTCGGAGGCCGTGGCTTCCTGAGCGAGTTTCGTTTCCATCCACCGCTACAGGTTCTGTGACGGCAAGTGGTAGGTTTACTGTCGTCGAAACGCATGTTCGGGTGGAGTGCATGAAGAACCAAGACACCATCGTGATGTCCAAGCCCACAGACGCCACACAAACTGTGGACGTTGCTCTGGACGCGATCACACCCCAAATGCTCCCCTTGCAGTTTGATCGATACACGCTGGTGGCGCTGTTGGGTGAAGGTGGAATGGCACGGGTGTTTCGCGCGGAACTGGTGGGCCCATCTGGTTTCATCAAACCCGTTGCCTTGAAGTTTCTGAAGTCTGAGACGGGCCACGTTTCGCTACACGAGCAGTTGCATTTGACCCGCGAAGCCTGCTTGGTTGGCCAACTCAAGCATCGGAACTTGGTCGATGTGTATGAGCTGGGTGAACAGCGCGGCCAGCCGTTCATTTGTATGGAACTGGTCGAGGGGTACACACTGGCCGGATTGATTCGAATGCGTGGACCGCTGCCCGCTCCGGTCATCTTGGAGATTGCCATCGCTGTCGCTGAAGGACTTGAGTGTGCTCACGCGATGAAGAGCAAACAGTCGACGTCGGGGCTTGTTCATTGCGACTTGAAGCCCTCCAATATTCTTGTCTCTCATCATGGCGACATCAAGGTTGCCGACTTCGGAATTGCGATTCCAATGGCTGAGCTTCAAGGTGGGTTTGAGCAGAGTTTTGGAACCCTGTTTTACATGTCCCCAGAACAAATGACCGGCGGTGTCCTTGATCTACGAACCGATGTGTTCTCCTTGTGCATGGTCATCGCCACATCGGTGTTGGGATACAACCCTGCTCAACGGCATGCCTCCGGTGACGCCTTAGACACGGGCTTGAATCCGAAGCTCAACGACGACGATATTCGGGCCATCAATGCCGCTGCACCCGGCTTGGCCACCATTGTGACCACAGGCTTGTCCGTGGCGCCGGATAACCGTCAGGCCAACATGACCGAACTCATTGCAGAGCTTCGCCAGCTGCAAGAAACAATTCCTCGAGGCGAACGCTTGGTGCATTGGTTGGCAACGACCAACGAAGACACACGCCCGCTTGCGTCGGACACGGTTGACTTGAACAAGACGACGGAGGGCCCCTCTTCCCTCACGCCCCCTCAAACGCATCGCAAATCGAGCAACCTCCCAAAGGAACAGGATATTTTTTGCGGTCGTCAACAGGAGTTGGACGAGCTCACATTGCTGCTGGCTGACGGTCACCGGCTCATCACAATTCATGGGCCGGGTGGGGCGGGAAAAACCCGTGTGAGCCAGCAGATGGGGCGAAAAGCAGCCGCCTCAACGCAACGGCCTTGTTGGTTTGTCGACATCACCGACGCCACAGACTTGGCCGGAATCATGCTTCAAACCGCCGGAGTGCTCCGGGTAAAACTGACCGACCTCACCGCTGCCCAAGCCTTAGAAACACTGGGCACCGCGATGGCAGGACAGGGCGCTGCGCTGTTTATTTTCGATAACTGTGAGCAGGCTGTGGCGGATGCCGCCTTGGCGATGTCTACGTGGTTGCAGCATGCGCCAGAAGCCGTTTTTTTGGTGACCACACGCGAGCCTTTAAACATTCAGGGGGAGCATATATTTCCCTTGGCGCCGCTGCCCGATCTTGATGGTGTGGACTTGTTTGTGGCCCGTGCACGCGCGGCGGGAGCCCCTTGGCCCGATAACCAAGAAAACCGCACAGTCATTCGCCAACTGGTGACGAAGCTGGATGGACTGCCCCTCGCCATTGAATTGGCAGCGGCTCGCTCGCGCATGATGTCGCCAACACAGATGCTGACCCGACTCAATGACCGTTTCTCTGTGCTGCGCGGTGGCCGAAGGGATCAGCCTGCGCGGCAACAGACCTTGGAACGCTTGATCGACTGGTCCTGGCAGCTGCTGACACCCTGGGAGCAATCCGCGCTGATGCAGCTCTCGGTCTTTCAGGGGGGCTTCACTGTCCAAGCCGCCGAAGCTGTTCTTGATCTCAGTGTTTGGCCCGAGGCTGGGTGGGTAATGGATGTCGTGGGCTCGTTGCTCGACAAGAGTTTGGTGTACGCCACAGATGAAGGTCAACACGCCCGCTTCAACTTGCTGGTCAGTGTGAGCGACTTTGCCCAAAAGCGTTGGGCAGACACCGATCATTCGGGTGTGTCATCGGTCCAGAACCG
>DEBL01000095.1:0-6232 GCA_002348535.1 Deltaproteobacteria bacterium UBA2957
TTGTTGGACATTGCAGCAGAACTCGAGGCTCGCCTTGATCACCCCGATGACGATCTCAGCCTTGAGACTGACGAAGGTGTGGTTGAGGCACTTCGCGGCCACGCCGAACAGTCGACTCAGAAAGCAGACACGTGGATGCAGAGCAAAGTCAAAATACAAGGAGCTTCAGTAGCGCTGATCGGTCCAGTCAATGCAGGCAAGTCGAGTCTCTTCAATCACCTAGTTGGGTCCGCTCGAGCGTTGGTGAGCGATCGCCCGGGAACCACAAGGGATGTTGTAGAACGAAGTGTGGTGATGAGCGGAATGGACATCACCTTTCTCGATACCGCTGGCGAGGGGGGTACAGAGGACAGTCTTGAGTTGGCTGGGGTTGCCATGGGCCAAAGCGTGAGTGCAGCTGCCCAACTTCGCCTGATCGTGATCCCTGCTGATCGGCCCGTAGACGCGGTGAGTCGCGGGTTGATGGATCGAAATCAACGTGTCCCGCACCTTGTTGTGGGCTCATTTGGTGATCGCCAAATCCATGCATCGGGACCGGCGACCAACCTCATCGTCAACAATGTCACAGGTGATGGAGTGGATGCGGTTGTGTCGGCAATTCGAGAAGAACTGACCAACACCGCTGTGTCTCCAGGTGGGGCGGTTGTGATCAGCCAACGCCAGCACGACCTGTTTCGTTCGATCGCTCAGCATTGCACCGATGCGGCCGCTGCACTTGAGGGTGCGCTGGGCCCTGCGGTTGCGGCTGCTGAGCTTGTATGGGCGATTGAACGTCTTGGTGAATTGGAAGGAATCGATGCCCGTGAGGCGGTTCTCGACCGGTTGTTTAGTCGCTTCTGCATCGGTAAATAAGACGGATTCCCCCCCGCCATGGTTCCGCTGTGGCATCCTATCCGTCCATCGCGGGGTCGGTCGTGAAAACGCTTTATGTGATGGATCCGCTGGACCAAATCCAAGTGTCTGGCGATTCCACGTACATGCTCATGTTGGAAGGGTGCCGACGAGGTGGCCAAGTGTTCTGGTGCACGCCAGGAGAACTCTTCGCAGTAGGCGGTCGGTGCCATGCCAACTGTGCTGAGGTCAAGGTTGCGGAGACAGAGCCATACTTTCGTGAATCGTCCACGCAGGATCGAGATTTAGGTTGGTTTGATGTGGTGTGGCTTCGGAAGGATCCGCCATTTGATATCAACTATGTTTTTTCCACCTACATGCTGGACTTGGTCCCTCCCCAGACGTTGGTGTTGAACGACCCTGCGTCCATTCGAGACGCGAATGAGAAGATGGTTGCACTGCGGTACCCAGAGCTTGTCCCGCCGACGCTCGTGACCAATCGAATTGATCGAGCCATGGCATGGATAGCGGATGCCCCCGGCAAAGTGGTGATCAAACCTTGGGATGGAAATGGCGGTCGCGGAGTATTGGTTACGAATCACGGAGACGGGAACCTGCGATCGATGCTTGAGCTGCTCACAGCCGAACAAACGATCCACATTCTTGTTCAGCAGTTTGTCCCAGAGATCAAAGACGGAGACAAGCGCATCATATTGATTGATGGCGAACCTGTTGGGTGGATGAACCGAGTGCCTCAGCCCGGTGATCATCGCGGCAATATGCACGTGGGTGCAACGGTAGAGGCCACGGATCTGTCGGAATCCGACCAGAAAATATGTGAAACAATTGGACCTTGGTTGAAGGAGTCGAATCTGTTGTTCGTCGGTATCGACACCATTGGAACGACCATGACCGAAATAAATGTGACATCACCCACTGGAATCCAAGAGATCAATCATCTGATGAACTGTCATTTGGAACGAGACATCACGGATGCTGTTGAATCCAAACTTGCGCAACTGCGCCGGGGAGAATCTTCATGAAGGCACTCAAAACTCTCTCTCTTGCCATCGCTCTTGTGGGCCCAACGCTTGCTTGGGCGCAGGACGGCGATGACGACTTTGAAGACCCGACCTACAGTGGCGGGGCGGTAAAACCAATCGTCGAAGACATTGAGGATGAAGCCAGTGAAACCAGCGCGCAGCCGGAAGTGGCTGAAACCATTCGACCCTACCCCGATAAGGTCTACGAGGGAGCACGCGTTCTCAACATGGACGTAGCGTTTGTGAATGCGTGCCACGAGGCGATTGAGATGGTCTACGAGCGCAACTACGCGGAGGCAAAGAAGGCTTTTGAAGAGATCCAGCGTCGCTATCCAGGGTCTGCCTTAGGGCCGGTGGGCAAGGTTCTCGTGTATCAAGCGTTGATGCTTGAAAATCTCGATTTTCGCTACGAAAAGCAGTATGAACTAGCATCGAACAAGGCCCGTCAACAACTGATGGAAGCGTTGGAGACGCGCGGAAATGATGCGTGGGAACACTTTATTTTGGGAGGAATTCTTGGGATTGATGCCATCCATACCATGCGTCGGGGAAACTACTTCGCTGCGCTGAGCCGTGGGCTCGAGGCCATGAAATCTGTAAATCGTTCCAAAGAACTCGCGCCTGAGTTTCCAGATTTGTTGGTGGGTGATGGCCTCTACAACTACTGGCGCACCGTCATTACGCGTACCACCAAAGGACTGCCTGACTTCTCGGACAAGCGGACCCTTGGTATTGAGCAACTCAAGAGCGTGGAAGAGAAGGGTATTTTCCTTGGCCCGGCCGCGACATTTGCTCTCACCTTTACATGGCTGGAAGAAGGTGCTCTCAAGCGGGCCACTGCTTCCGCACTTCGGAATCACAAAGCCTACCCAAACAATGTGGTCAACAATCTGCAGTTGGGTCGGCTGTACATGTATCGCCGGAACTACAAGGAATCAGAGCGCTTCTTCGAGATGGTGATTTCGGTTTCTCCTGAAAATCGACGAGCGCACTACTACCTCACTCGCATGCTGGTACGCCAAAAGCGTCTCGCGGATGCAGAGACCCACATCAATAAGTTTTTGTCCTTTCAGTTGACCAAGCGCGAGCGGGCCAACGGCCTACTTCTGAAAAGCCAAATTTTCTACCGCCGCAAGGATTGGAACACGGCGGAGTCACTTGCCCGGGAGGCATGGAAGGTGGGTAAGCTGAAGCGCGCCAAGAATCGCATCTCTAAGATTTCAAGGGCGCGCAATCGTGAGGCGAAAAAGGATTAGCGGTCGGCCGATCTGGCCGATCCGCTATTCTTTCGGTCGGCCCTATTCGGCAAGGGCAGGTACAGTGAGTTCCATGCCCAGGCTAAGCTTGATGCCCCCACCCAACGTTTCGGTGTTCGCGTCGCGGATCAGGCGCCACTTGCTTGATTTTCCGTAGTGCTCCAGTGCAATGGAACCAAGGGTATCGCCGCTCACTACCGTGTGGGTTGTGGCCAACCCGATCGTAGCGGGTGCGGCGATCGCGATCGTGGCCGCAGCGGGTTCTACAGTGGTTTCGATGATGGGCTCTGGGAGTTGAGGAGGAACTTCGACACCGTACTTGTAGCTGGTTGCCGCCATCGAGGCGGCATCTTCCACAGCGCGGACTGTCGCATCCGGAGCCGTGGCGATCTCGCTGAGTTCGCCGTCCCCGAGTGGTGGTGGTGCGAGGGTTGCGTCGGCGTTGGCGGTGGGGCCCCCGGATACGATGGCCACCAGCAGAAGCGCCGAGGCACACCCACTGACCAGTGCAGTGGCGCTCGACCAAAGCCGAACGCGTTTGTAGAGTCCTTGAACCTGAGAATCGAGCACTGCATTGTCTGACCGAAGGCGTTTTGCCTCGGCTCGAAGATTGCGGATCTCTGACCGCTCGCGGGCAGCCATCCGGAGTCGATGCTCCTCAGCGTCTTGGATTTGATTACGAAGGGAGTTTTCGACGCGCTCACGCAGGCCAGTTGGAACAGCCGCTCCGTTTGCTTGGGCTGCGTCGAGTCGCTGGAGCGACTCCTGCCATTGACCCCGCGCTGCGAGCACTTTGCCGAGTAACAGGCTGGCTTCAGAGTCGATGGGATCGAGAGTGAGTAGCATACGAAGCCGGTCGGTGGCGGGGGCGAACCGCCCTTCTTTCGCGAGTGTCAGCGCCTCGTCATACAGGCTGGATGGGGCATCAATCTCGGAGCTATCCAAGAGGCGAGCAATTTGCTCGGTGGCTCCGCGGCCGCCTTGACCGCGGGGTACTTCGTCAAACGCAAGAATAGAGAGGGTAGACATGGAACATCTCGGGAAAGGAGGGGGGAACACGTCCGGAGTCGGACACAGCAGGGAGCGACCCGAGCTCACAGTGGAGTCTGGCTACTACTCTTGACATAGCAAGACTTTTTGAAAAAGTAAAGCAGTTGCTCTTATTTCAGTTCGCTTGCGGAGACTTCATCGTGTGCGAGGTCCACTGCCATTCGAGCGGAGATCACCATCCGGTTGAGCGCATCGAGCTGTGTTGTCAGCGTTGTGAAACTATTTAAGTATTCTGAATTGCTTATGTTTCTAGCGGTTTCTTCCACATCCTCTGCTGCGCGCCTGACGTCCACAGCAGCGCCCTCTATGCGGAGCATGCGGAGGTCGACTGTGTCGACATTGGGGGAGGCCGTTGCGGTGGATTGAAATCCAATGAGAGCGGCGATGGCCCAAGCGCGGTGGCGCATCAGACGGGAGCAGTTCGGCTCTTGGAGTCCAGCAACTCAAGCTTGACCAGTGACAAAGCCCCTTGAGCGAGTCGTTTAAGTTCCGATCCTGTGGAGAGGCTCAAAACCTGCCGCGCCAAAAACTTCGGCCGCATGTAGAATCGGCGGTGCGAGATTTTGAGCAACTCGAGGATTTCAGCCTTGGACAAGTGCTCTTCCCAGCACACAGGCACCTCGACGCCGCAGAGAGGGTCCTTCATCATTCTGTCCCAGCAGTCGGCTGCGTACAGACCCAGTTTGGCGCCGTCGGCAAAGCTGTCGGTTCCGGGGTAAGGCGAATATACGGCGAAGACGGCAAAGTCTGCGTCGAGCTTGATCATTTCATCGAGGTTTTCCAGCGCCTCGTTGAGGCATCGCTCGTGCGGTCCAGCGAGCATGATGTAGGCGACACTTCGTACGCCTTCCTCGCGGCACCATCGGAACACTCGGTGCACGTCGTCAGTATCGCAGTGCTTACCAAATGCGTCGAGACCTTCGTTGTTCGCGGATTCAACCCCGAAATGAATCTTGGTGCATCCGGTCTCACGGCATCGGCGAATCTGCTCCCGTGTCGTCCCAGCGATGGTGGTCTTGTAACCCCAGTTGAACTTGAGTCCTCGACGCTCGATGCCATCGCAGAACTTGAGGACCCACTGCGAATTGGGAGTGAAGAGGTCATCGATGAAGTGTGTCTCGGTAATCCCGAGACTCAGGCAGTGCTCCATCTCATCCAAGATGTGGTCGATGTCGCGAATTCGATATTGTTTCTTGTAGGTCAAGCAGAACGGGCAGCTGTGCGGGCAGCCTCGACTCGTGATGGCTGTGGTCACCAATGGCTGCTTCGTTCCGGGAAGGTAGTAATCTTTGTACCGGCTGCGGCTGCGGTCCGGCCATGGGTATCGTGTGAGGTCCCGTGTTGATGGGAGTTCCTCGTTGCGGACCACCTCGCCGTCATGGGTTTTCCACCACACGCCCGAGATGCCTGCGAAGTCGCGCCCTTCGTCATGCGCCCGACAGATGTCGAGGAATGGGTCTTCACCATCGCCGGTGACCATCGCGTCGATGCCCTCCAGTTGGATGGAGTACTCAGGGAACATTGCGCAGTGAGGGCCGCCAAGAACGATCTTGGCGTTCGGGTTGACCTTGCGGACCAAGTTGATGGTCATTTGCACGTCAGGGAGAGAGTGCGTGTAGGTGGAGATGCCCACGAGATCTAGGGGGTACCGCTTGAGCATCTGCTCGAAGTCAGGGTAGTCCAAGTCATCCACGACCGGGTCGCATATTTCGGCGATGTAATGACTACGCTTCTCAATTGCGGCCTGAATGTGCATCAGCCCCAACGGTGGGAAACAATACACCCCGTGGGCGTGCGCCTTCGGAATTCCTGCCCAGACGCGGAGGCGCTCAGGGGGATTGATGAGGGTAATACCCGACATGGTTCACCTCGCGAGAATCAAGGGGTCCTTCGAAATAATAACTTCCAAGGAATGAAGAGTGGTACTTCTTTTCGATACTGCTCGTATTCTTCACCGAAGACCTCGACGAGTTGGGGCTCTTGTCGAACCACCTTCTCGATCAGGGACCCGGCAAGAAGCAGGGGTACCAGAATGAAACAGAATGAAACAGA
>DEBL01000095.1:6614-6835 GCA_002348535.1 Deltaproteobacteria bacterium UBA2957
AGACTGGGATTGCGGCAATGGGCGTAGATGCCGGTTCGCGCCAGTTTGGTGGTTCGACCCGCAGTTGGCGACGGCGATCCTTCGCCCAGTCGTGTCAACTGCTCATATGTCCAAATCCACAACACACCGCCGAGGACAAGGCTGCTCGCAGCGATCGCTAGGTTTTGTGGTTCGGGCAGAAATCCAGAACCGAACCCCATCAAGGCATCGAGTTCAACCGC
>DEBL01000095.1:7168-7579 GCA_002348535.1 Deltaproteobacteria bacterium UBA2957
GTTAGCGCGATTAAAAATGTCAGCGGAAACAGCACCGGTATGTAGACCTTTGCCACCATATTGAGGATCGTTGGGCGCAAGACGGCTCTGAAAATTGCGTTCATACGGATTAGAATGGTCCGAACATGAAGCTTTGTCCACTACTGAAGATTGCTCAGGTTTCGGCGCTGGCCATGATTGTCGGCGCCGGGTGCGGAAAAGATCCCATTCTGGAAGCAGTCGATGAGATGTCGTCCGACGCCAGCGGAGGCGGAGATGGTGCGAGCCCTCCCTCCAAAGGGGTTCCTGAGAATCCGGAACCGGGCATACCGTCGGATCCGTCGCCGGGCGATGCGGGTGGTGTGCCCGGTGAGCCTGGTGAAGCAGGGGTGGCGGAAGAGCCTCAAAAAGGAGTGCCGGAGGAGCCCGAGC
>DEBL01000117.1 GCA_002348535.1 Deltaproteobacteria bacterium UBA2957
TCATCAAGTGACTTCAGCAGCGTTACGTCGGAGGGTACGGCCATCGCCGGCAGTGCAGCGAGCAGGAACGACCCGATCACAAGATGGGCGAAAAAGGAAAAAACCGTTCTAGAAAGCATGGATTGAACTCCGAGGCTCGAGATGCATCGAACCGTAGCAGAATCAATCCTTTTTGTGCATTGTCGAACGCGAACCGCTGAGATCCGTGACGATCAAATCGTCAAACAGGATTCGCATGTTCCGGTAATGGTTCACCGTCGGATGGCTCACGTAGAGCACCTCCCAACCGCACTACTCCGAAAGCTGAGATGACTCGATCAGGTCCTTGATGTCATCCCATTTTAGCTTCCCATCGGCCGGTTTTTGCCAGAAACTTCGGCTGGTGGGGAGCCACAAAAAATCCGGATGGTTTCGCTTGCTGGTACCGACCCATTCTCCGCCGATGATCTCGTTGCGGTCGTCGACCTCAAGCACATACTGATACCGATCAGTTCGAGTGTACGTGTCGATTCGGTCCGCCAAATTTCCGTCGAGCGTTGAGGGTGACTCGGTGAGGTAATCAACCTCGAGTTTGACGTGGTAGAGGTGTACGGCATCGTCGTTGAACTCATACTCGACCGCGTCTCCATCGGTTGCATTCGGATCGTCCACTGTCACGCTGACCTCGACAGCGGCTTCCGAATACCCACGAACGGAGACGTACACCTCAGTGTCTCCCGATCGGGCGGTCAGACTGCAGGACTCGTCGCTGTGCGGTTTGTAGGGGCGGCAATCATAGGCCGACGAGAAGAAGTCGGTGGCGCGGTCTTCGTCTGGGGTCTCGCCAAAATTTACATACAGGTCGGCATCGCCGTCTTCGCCGGACATGTCGACATCGACCGAGGCTCCTTCGACCACAGCATAAGGACCTTTGTGCACCCACTCTCCTTGTTCGAGAGTCGCGGTGAACTCGAAGGTTCCCCCCACGGTTTCGGTTGGTTCTTCGTCTTCGGGTACACCGATCAACTCGTGCGCGCGGTCGACTCCGATGGGGTCCATCGTTGTGATGCGGTAGGCGCGCAGCGGCTGGTTCCACACCTCGTTGTCGAAGGTCCGATCCTCGACAAACGTCTCACCCTTCAGGCCAAGGTAGTTTGCCAGAAGGATGTGGTAGGTCCCGGGGTTGGTGTCTCGGCACTCTTCGTCGTCTCCGGTGGGTCGGTCGTAGATGTCGTACTCGATTTCTTCCTCAGAGTCGTCTTCATTGCAGCGCAGGCCAACGAAACGCGAGCGTGTTCGGTTGTAGGCGAGTGTAGTCAGCGCCTTGATGTCGTTGATCTTGAATTCAACGTCATTGACCGTCACGGACTGCTGCGGCTCGGGCTCGAGAATGGCCACTGGGGCCCAAGCGTGGCAGATGCCCCACCACTTTGGAATGCAGAATCCGGCTTCCTGACCGTCGCGTTTGGCGCAAGTCTCGCCCACATCGCTGTTGCAGTCGTCGTTGGCCTCGCAGGCGGTTCGATCGTCTTGACCGTCGATGCCGTGGTGCTCACTGACGATGTCCTCAAAGTTCTCAATGCCGAAAGCCTGGCCGTACTTGGCGGCCGGGGACATGGAGTCCGGGCCGTCCCACTTGTCGTTGATGCTGTCTTTGTAGACGGGCCAGTAGGACCCTGCCCACGGGATGGACTCGGCTTCGCCCTCTTCGGGGAGTTCGTCGATGTTCGTCACGAGGTCGCGGGAAAACAGCGTGGGTCGATCCTGATTGGACCAACCTTCGGTCGGCTCGACATCGTCTGGCGTCTGGGGTTCGTATTGACTGACGAAGAAATCATCTGTGTCTGGGGCTTCATTGGCCGATTCGCTGCAGGCACTCAGCAGAATCAACAGGGCGGCAAACGTTCGCATGATCGCTCCGGTGTTTTGGGTGGGGTTGGTGTGCTCCTTGTACGCGTGCGATGGCTCGGCTGTGTGTCCGATGGGTGACAACTCCGGCGCGCCACAGAGATGTCACGCAGCCAAGTGGGGTATGCTGATGGGCATGAGCCAACGCGTTGCACTGATCGATCCGCTTGCGGTCATCGATGGCCGAAAGGTGTTCTTTCTTCGGGACACCTTTGGGGGAGAGGTTCCGTTGTCGTGCCCCTACCCACCGCTGGAGCTGGCGTTTACCGCGTCTCTGCTGTTGGAAGGGGGGCATGAGCCGGACCTGATTGCGGCCAATGTGATGGGGCTCACGCACGATCGCGTGATCGACCGACTCCGGCGCACCCCACCGGACATCGTGTTGATTCCATCTGCTTGGGGCAGCCTTGACGATGATCGTGGTCTACTTCGGACTCTCAAACGTGCGTTTCCCGATGCAACACTGGTGATCAGTGGCCCCAACGTTTCGGCCACGCCAGATGCGGTGCTGGACTCCTCCGAAGCCGATGTCGTGATCTGCGGTGAACCGGAAGAGGCGGTGCGCTTGATGGCCGATGGCCACGAGATGGCATCGGTACCGAACGTGGTGTTCCGCGGTGAAAACGGGTTTGTGTCCACCGAGCGTCGGCTGCCGCCCGGTTGGGTAGATCAACCGAGACCCGCCCGCCACCTGCTGGACCTCGAGCAGTACACCATTCCATTCGCACGGCGCGGCCCAGCCACAACCGTTTCGACCACGCGCGGTTGTGCGCACAACTGCACGTTTTGCCCCAGCCAGATCTGGCATCACCGGACGGTGCGTTCGCGACCGGTTGACGCCGTGATTGATGAGTTTTCAGAGCTGGTGGGTCGCTACGGGATCCGCGAGGTTCATTTTCGAGACGACACCTTCACCGGTGATCACGAGCGAGTGTTCGATCTCTGCGATGCACTCGACCGCTCGGGCCTCGACCTCACGTGGCGCTGCTTCGGTTCGGCCTCAACCGTCACCCCTGAAGTTCTCAAGCGCATGGCTTCAGCCGGTTGCTTTCAGGTGTGCTTCGGATTTGAGTCGGGGGATGACAAAATTCTTCGCCGAACCGGCAAGGGTACGACGGTGGCCCAAGGAGAGCTGGCGGCTCGCTGGACCCACGCAGCGGGTATGGAGGTGAGCGGCACATTTTTGGTGGGCCTCGAGGGGGAAACGGAGGCGTCGGTGGAACGCTCTGTTCGCTTCGCCATCGACAACGATCTCGACTACGTCCAAGTCAACGCGGCCGTTCCTCTTCCGTCGACCGCCTTTGGCAAGCGGAGCACCTACAAAGGGCTCGAGTCGCGCCCAGAGACCTTTCGATGGATTGGTGCGGAGCCTTCAGAGTCGGCCACAATGGAGGCCGGCAGCATGCCCAACCAAGTGCGCAGCTTCTACCAGCGCTTTTACTTGCGGCCCGGCTATGTCGCGGGGCGACTGACCTCCCGGCGGGGGCTTCATGCGTTGTTCAGCCACGCTCGGCTTGGGGTCAAGATGGTGCGCGCCGTGATGCTCGCTTAGCGGCACTCCTGTGTTTTGGGGATGTAGTCCTTTGAGCAGCTGATGCTGAAGCCACGGTCGCAGTCTTCCAACCACGAGTCGGATTCTCCGCACTCGGGGTCCGTGCTGTACCGCCACCCTTTTGTGGTGGAGCACAGGTAATCGCTGCAGGATCCTTGCCGAGTCCACTTTTTCTCGTCGACGGAATCGCAGTTCCAGTCGTAGCTTCCGCAGGCATTCGGTATGGTCCGATAGTCTGCCTCATCGCCGCCGGAGTCTGGTTTTGATACCGGATCGTAGTCGCAGCAATCGTCATTGTTGGTGACGTTGTAGTCCTCAATGGTGTCGGGATCGCACAACTCCTCGACCATGAGCGGGTCGCCAAAGCCATCGCCGTCGAAGTCGCGGTAATACAAGATGCCGTCTGTAGCCCCCGCTTCTTCAGCGGTGCCGTTGCAATTTTCATCGAGGTCAAACGGATCGCACACCTCATCCATGCCGGGGTTGATGTCGTCGCGGGTGTCATCGCAGTCCCACTCCGTCACAGGGGCACGGATCGTGTACTTCCACTCCGGATCGCACAGCGTACGTGTCGCTGCCACGCCCGTTGAGGCGGCGACTTCTTCCGGTGCGTAGCCATCCTCGTCGCCGTCCCAGTGGTAGACCACGCGACCGGCGGCATCGTATCCATCGGCGCTACCGTCGCAGTTTTCGTCGGTGTCGTCCGAATCGCAGACCTCGGTGGCGCCGGGATGAATCGCTGCGTTGCTGTCGTTGCAGTCTTCGGCATTGTCGGAGTAGCCCGCCGGTCGTTCGCAGGACGCTACCGAGGCCGATGGGTTTCCGTAGTCGTCCCCATCGGAGTCCGCCCACCATGTGGGCGCACCCAAGGCGCCGGCTTCATCAACCGCACCGTCGCAGTCGTCATCGACGTCGTTGCAAACCTCTGTGGCGTCCGGGTTGATGTCCGGGTCACCGTCGTTGCAGTCGGCGCCGCCGCATGCCGAGAAGCCGTCTCCGTCTCCGTCGGTGTCGGTGTCGGCGGCATCGGTTGCACCGTCACAGTCATTGTCGACGGAGTCGCACAACTCCACAGCACCCGGGTTGAGGTCTTCATCGGCATCGTCGCAGTCCCCGGTGGTCAGATCATCTGAGAGGCAATCGGCCGCGATGCTTCCGGCGCAAATGTCGATCAAGTCCGAGCCCTCACAAAAGCAGTCGCCATCGTCGTCGTAGGCCTCCGTTCCGTTGTCGATGGCGCCGTCACAGTCTTGGTCGATGCCGTCTGCAAACTCCGGAGCACCGGGAAATACATCGGGGTCTTCGTCGTTGCAGTCGCCTTCGAGTTCGCTGAAGGTGTCTCCGTCATCATCGTAGTCGTCGGTTTCTTCATCGATGGTCCCATCGCAATCGTTGTCGAGCCCATCGGCCAGTTCTACGGCGGCGGGATGAACACCGTCATGGGCGTCGTCGCAGTCTCCGTCCGCTTCGGAGTATCCATCGCCGTCGCCATCGTGGAGATCCTCGGAGATGACCTTGAAGCCTTCGTTGGTTCGCGTATCGGTTTGACCGAGAGGATCGGTCACCGTGGCTGTGATGGACACGGTATCGGCTTCCAGGACCACAACGCAGGAGGCGCTCCCATTGTCACCCGGTGTAGCGGTACAGGTCGCATATTGATCGATGGACTCCACCTCGAACTTGACGGTGAGGGCGTCGAACGCGTCGTCGAGGTCTTCCACTTCAGCGATCAGCTCCACGGCATCACCTTCGACGGCAGAGTCGGTCGAGTCGGGAGTGAGGCTCAGGATGGTCGGGGGCAGACCGGCTTCGAACACGTTGATGAGGATCGAGTGTTCAGCTGTGGCGGAACTCGAATCGGTAACCGTCATCGAGATGGTGTGGGCGCCGATACTGAGTGCATCCGCTGTAAACGTCGAGTAGCCTTCCTCGTCTGGGACATCTGTGGAGAGGTCTCCATCGATCGAACTGAACCACGTGACGGTCAAGGCGTCGGGCTCGCTCTCGGCATCACCGGCAACACCGACGAACTCAACCGCCTCGTCCGCAGGCACGTTTTCACCGTACTCTGGGCTCAAGATGTCCGCGGTGGGTGCGCTGTTTTCGGGGGTCGGATCCGGTTCTGTTTTTGGTTCCGGATCGCATCCAATGACGGCGGTGATGAGCATGATGACCGTGATTCGCATGGGTACCTCAGGTGGGTATCTTCTCCTCGTTTTGGGGTGGCATGCAACCCCGCAGCGTAAGGCTTCCATCTCAAGGTGGCCCAAAATCCGTTACAGCACTCGCTAATCTGCCACCCCCGGCAGGTGGAAAATGGAGGGGCTCATGAATCGCCTCGCAACGGTTTGTCTTGCACTCGTGCTGTTTTTTCAATCTGCAGTGGCCATTGCCGGCGGCGGCGGTGGCGGTTCTTCTACGACATTTGAGTGGAAAGGATCGGGCGCTGTAGAGGCGGCCAACCAGTTTGTAGAGGCGGTTTCGTCTGGCGACTACCCGTCTGCCTACAGCCAAGGTGGCGACGTGCTCCGCGAGCTGCGATCCCTCGACGAGTTCACCGCAGACATGCAGCGGTGGGGGTTTGACCGCCCGGGGTCGGTGGAGTGGACCAAAGGCAACAATGCGCTTCCGGCCAACAACGGCTTCAAGTTGATGGGCACCTACACCGCTGCCGACGGGGATTCCTTCCCCGTGTATCTGCACCTCGAGGGCGACGCCCACATCGACCCACAGACGCGCGATCGAGATTGGTCAGCCAACACGAAGTGGACGGTCATGGACTATCGCTCGGCGCAATCAATGGGGTCGCGGGTCATGAAGGGCGATGGGAGTGCCACTCCGCTGGACTGGTTTTTGTTGGCCTGTGCGTTTGGCTTGCTGATCGCCTTCATTGGGCTCGTTTGGTCGTATGTAAAGGGACTGCGTGGTCACCCCCGCGAGTTGTGGCTGATGTTCTTTACAAAGGTCACGGAGTACTCAGCCTACGGTGCGGCAAGCGCCGTTATGGTGCTGTTCCTGCAGCAGGACGTGATGCTGAACGGCAGTCCGCTGGGCGATAGTGCGGGCTACCTGTACTACATGGTCTGGGGCTTGGTGGCGACCATCATCACCATGATGGTGGGTGCGGTGTGCGACACCATCGGCGTTAAGAAGTGCCTGATGATCGGTGCGGTGGCCTTGATTGTCTCGCGGTTCTTCATGCCGCTCAGTCAAGACATCTTCTTCGTCACGTTTTTTGGCTTCTTGCCTCTGGCCTTCGGTTTTGCCATCACCGGTCCCGTTCTCAAGGTGGGCATCAAGTGGTTCACCACCCTCAAGACGGCCACACTGGGCTTCGGCTTGTTCTACACGCTGATGAACGTGGGGTTCTGGGTGGGGGCGGAGTTGGCCGACTACTTCCGTAAAAACCACGCTGATGGCATCGAGATTTGGGGCTTTGAACTCACGACCTACCAAGCCATCATCTTCATGGGCTTCTTCATCAACATCCCCGATTTCATTGCCATCTTGTTCATGCGCGAGGGCGCAGAGATGACCGAAAAGGGCTTTGTGATTCGCAAAAAAGTTGGCGATGACGAACAGACAGTCATCGAGAAACTGAAGGCCTCGGTTGGTGAACGACGGGTAAAAATGACTCAGGAACTCGTCCGCAGTCTTGTGGCCACTGCGATTGTGGGTGTCTTCGCCTACGCGCTGGTTGAGATCAAGGTTCATGAATGGACGGTTGGACCCATCAATGCTGGTTCATATGTGTGGTCGTTCGTGATTACAGCCGGACTGATCGCCGTCGGCGGGATCCTCTACGCCTTGCTGTCGCGGGTGGGGGCGGCCTCGCCGGGAGCCAGTTTCGATCGGGTCATGAAGTCGGTACGGGATGCCACAGAGGAGACCATTGTTCAACTCAAGGAGAACTTCCAAGATCGGCCATTCTGGATCTACATGGCCATGTTGGGGATTTTGGTCTTCGTCCGTTTGACCTTCTACATCTTCCACACAATGTTCCCGCTGTATGCGATCCGAGTGTTTGGGGATGATTTCCCTGTCTCGAGCATTTTCGGTTCGCTCAACCCGGCCATGATCATTTTCTTGGTACCGCTGGTATCGACACTCACCGTCAACGTGCGGTCCTACACCATGCTCATGGTGGGCACGGTGGTGTCCGCCGTCTCTGTGTTCCTGTGTTTCATGCCCGAGAGCATGGCGCTGTACATTGGTGACACGTGGCTGGGCACCTGGATCTTCGATTACTGGCTTGAGGCTCCCGTCGGGAACCAAGATCCGTTCTTGGTTTCGTTGGTGGTGTTCATCATTGTGTTTACCGTAGGGGAAGCCATCTGGTCTCCACGGTTGATGCAGTTCAGCGCTGAGATTGCGCCCCGCGGGAAGGAAGGCGCCTACATGTCGCTCGCGGTCCTGCCCTACTTCCTCGGCAAGATTGCCGCGACGGTCATGGCGGACATCATGACGGCTCAGTACTTCAGTGCTGACATGGTCGAGTTCCCCGATCATCACATGGCATGGTTCTGGATTGGGGGGATGGCGCTCATTTCGCCGATTGGCATGATCATCTGGCGCAAAACCTTCAACCAAAGCGAGAAGATGGCAGAAGACGAGGCGATGGCGCAGGTGGCCGCTGAAGAGGCTGAAGCGTCCGCGGATGTGGAAGGCTAGAGCGCGTTGAGGCGTACACGCTGGACGGGTCGCCTTGCCCTGCTGGTTGCAGGGCTGGCGATCGGCTGCGTGGCGGCGGAGTTTGCGTTCCGTGTCGCCCGGCCCGATGATGCCGTCGACCTGTTGTACAACGCCCCCGACAATGCGCCGGACGGCCTGTACACCACAGACTCCACCGTGTACGCGATTCCCACCCCGGGCTTCCGCGGTGTGCAGCAGTCGCTCGGCTACAAAGTTGACCTCCGGATCAATCAACACGGCCTCCGCGGGCCGGAGGTCGGAGAAAAGTCCACGCTTCGGTACTTGGCGATCGGAGACTCCTTCACCATGGCGGCTCAGGTGGCGGAAGCCGACACATTTGTGGTGCGTGCCGCAGGGGATCTGAATGTCGAGATTCTCAATGCGGGTGTGGATGGCTACGGGACCTTTCAGGCCCTAGAGCGCTACAAGCAACTCGATGAGACGCTCGATCTCGATGGGGTCATCCTGACCTTCTTTGTGGGCAATGACGTACACGACAACGTTCGCTGGGACCGCGTTCAGGAAGATGCCCGTCGCGTACAGCCCGGCCAACCACTGCGCCGCCGCCCTGTCGGTGCAGTGCACGGGTTTTTCTACAAGCGTTCGGCGCTGTATGCAGCGATTCAGATGCAACTTCGCCGCCGGGCCATGTCAAAACCAACGGCTCCTGAGCGGCACCGATGGACCAGCGAATTGATGCTGTTCACGCAGGACGGGGGGGGGATCCTGGGAGCGCAGATGCCTCAGAGTGCAAAAGCGTTGCGCGAGTTTTCCGCTGAGACGGCCCGCCGTGGCGACTCCTTTCTCGTGGCAATCGCGCCGCCTGCTTTTCAAATTGAGACCGAGCGAATGGACGCGACCTTTTCCTTGATTGGTCTCGATCCGAACCGGGCTCGAGTGGATGCCGTCTCAAATGCCGTCCGCGATTCGCTGCAGCGGAGTGGGATTAGGCATTGCGACCTTGTCGATCCGCTTCGACGCGCCCATCGCGCGGGCGGTGAGATGTACTTGCAATACGACGGGCATTGGAGCCCAAAGGGTCATGCTGTGGTTGCGAATGCACTCGTTAAGTGCATGGCGAGCGCTCCCTAAGGGGTGCGGTCCGGAGCCATGTCCCACACGTATCGATCGCCCACTTGGTAGGGTTGACCCAACAGGGATTCCAACTCGTGGGAGTGTGCGGCGCGGACTTTATCGGAGGCGAACAATTCGGGGTGCACCACAATCCACCGGTAGCCCTCGCTGACGAGGGACTGAATGTCTGTGTCCCTGCGAGACTCTGCCGGTCGACGGGAGCTCCGGTGGGCGGCTTCGGGTTCGGACCGGCTGAGGTCGGCCCAAGCACGAAGGGTGGGGTTCACGTGAGGCAGGTCGGGCCCAACCTTGTGTGAATATGGGATCGGTCTGCGATGCAGGCCTTGCCAGTAAAGGTACCGGTTGGTTGCAATGCTTTGCCCACGCGCCGCGGGCAGATCGATCACAGCGTCATTGGTCTGCAACTCACCGTACACCGCTGGAAGTGCACCATCGGCTGTTGCAATGGGCCACACATTGGGACCAAGCGCGAGGTGCTCCGTAGCGATTGCCGTCGACATCACCGCGGTCCACACCAATGCGGGTACGGGAACCCAGCGCTCCAGTCGGCGCACGGCTACATCGGCCAGCACAGCCAAGACGCTTACGGCGCCACACACAAAGCGGAGCGGGTGATCCATGGTGACGCCGAGACCAATGATGGAGCGAAACGGGAGCGCCAGAAGGTCACCTCCGGAGGTTCGGACAAAGTCGCCGTCGTGCCATAAAAAGGGACCGAGGGCCAGAATCGATGTCAGCGCCACAGGGATCATCCAGCGGCGCAGCGAGGCGTTGCGAACCCAGAGCCAGCCCGAAAGGGCGAGGGCCATCAGGCCCAAGTAGGGCGTGCGGCGAAACGGAGTGGTCAACGGTCCATCCAACTTCACCGTCCAAAAATCGCCCGGCATGAGAAAGGCGATCGGGTCGACAGCGTTGATCCGAAACACTGGATAGTTGAGGAGCACGGTGCTCTTCTTTGCAATGCCCATGGGGTCATCGAGGTTGGCCTTCAGCGCCAAGAAACCCGGCAGGGCAATCGCGGCAGCGATCGCGGCAGCGGCAGCAGTGGTTCCAATGCGCTGCTTCCACGGTGTGCTGGTCGATGCGTGGGGCTGGAGAAGCAGAACGGTACCCACTACCAGTGCCGACGACACGCCGTGGTAGGGCGTGGCGAGTCCTGCGAGGCCGACTGCAGCCCCACCCAGAAAGGGGTTCCGCATCGCGGCAGCACCCGCTAGAGGTACAAGGCCGATCCAGCACGCCTCCACCGTGCCGTTGTGGATTTCCGCAAGAAAGGTCGGGGCGGTGGCGAGTGCCGCGGCGGCAACATAGCCGCGGCCGCCGAGGCTCCGCGCAAAAGCCATCGATGCGGTAGCCGCCAAGAACACCGTGAACAGAATCACACTGTTGTGGGCCCACACCGGACCAGCCGCCCATTGCGCAGGCAAGGATGCGAGGGCACCCAACGGGTCGATGTACCAGAGATTACCGCCTCGGGGGTGGGCGAGTCCGTCGACGTCCCACGGTAACTGACCGTCAGCGAGGTGATTGAAGACCCACCTGACGCCCCATGCATGGGACCACACATCAAGCCCCTCGTCGCCAATGAGTCGCTCGCCCAAGGTCCGCCAACTGGGAAACAGGACGATCAGCACGATCGCAAAGCAATACACAAGGCGAAGTGCAGGCATGGATAATTTATGATTCACGCGCTGAGGATACACTGACAGCGATGAAAGAGACATCTCCCTTTAGTTCCCGGCATTGGGGTGTGGCCTTCGGTATTGGGGTGTTGTTGTGCGCGGCCACCATGGGGCAGTCGTGGTTCGACTTGGGCAGGAGCCTGCCCGGGGTCTACAACGATGACTGGGCAAACGGGGTGTACCTGCACCATCAGGTTCACGCGGCGCTTCTTGATGGACGGTTCGACCTATCGGATCCGCGCCAATTTTTTCCTTTTGGCTACAATCCGGTGCACTCGAATGGTGGAAACATTCTGGAGATGCTGGTGTCCGGCATTCTTCGAGCCGTGTTGCCGTGGCCGTATTGGCTCTCGGTTGCCGCCTTGGCGTGGATTCCATTGAACCTGTTGGCGTTTATACCGCTCGGTCGACGTATTTTTGATCGACCGGGAGTGGTTCTTGCTGCCGCTGCGACGTGGGCCGTGTTTCCTCCGGTACTCGACCACATCGGGGCAGGACGACTGACGCAGGCCGCGCTGGTCGGCTTGCCCATCGCGGTGGCTGGCTTGCTTGATGTGGCGAGCGGCGGTGGTCGGAGGGCTCGTTGGCTGGCGGCAATTGGGTGGGCCATCACGGGCCTTGGATACTGGTACAACGCATTGTTTTTGGGTTTGCTTCTGCCCATTTTTTGGTGGTGCCTTCGGTCGACCGTGGGTGGAGGAGCGCTCGCTCGCGAATTCGCCCGGGTGGGGGCCATGGCGCTTGCGATGGTGGCGCCATTC